>JAGQPK010000218.1 GCA_020426755.1 Planctomycetales bacterium | reverse complement strand
AAGCGAGTAACCGTGCCACTGGATGTGGCTTCCGAGATGATACGGAAATTGGGATCGCAATCCGGTCGAAATGCGACGAACTTGTGAAAGTGAACGTTCTCAAGCGTGACGCTTGAGGGTGATTCATTGTGCTGCAGCTTGACGGCAGCTTTGAGAAAGCAATCCAGAATCCAAGCTCCCGGTAACGTCGGCAGGCCGTTGACCTGATGGAAACGCAGACAGGGGAACTTGTCGAGTTCGATTGGCGTTTCTTGTCTGCGTCCCCGCAACTGTCCAATTGCACGTGGGATCGTTTTGACGGCGTAGGATACGTGTTCAGCTGTGGAAAGCGGGACGTTGATTGACGCAGCGGTTCTACCTGAGATCACTTCGCGGAAGATGCCGACTCCATCCGCCGCTTGCAGACCGGTAAGACCCCGCAGCTTGGCCAACGCATCGTACTCGCTGCCCTTTGTCATCCCGATCCCATCCCATGCCAGCCAAGCGATACTGGACCAACGTGAATGGTGATTGGCTGCATAGTGTCGACAGAGCCGATCAAGCGTTTCATTGGCAGCGCCATAGTCGTGCTGGCCATCGTTGCCAAAAATGCTGTAGGCCGAAGTTAAAACATGCACGGGAACCGTTCGTCCGGTGTGAGCCTGCGTTGCCTCGACAAGATGGTGCAGTCCTGCCACCTTAACGTCATACGTCGCGCGCAAATCCTCCAAGCGACGGTCCTGTAGTTGTTTCGAGTACTGCACTCCTGCGCCGTGGAGAATCAGATCGATTCGTCCGTACTGCGCGGCGATTCGCTGGATCACGCGCGCGACATCGTCGCGATTGGTGATGTCCACGGACTCATAATCGACACGTCCCAACGACGCCAGACGTTCGATGGTCCGCTGTGCCTCCCAACTGGCCCGGGTGCGCTCGTATTCGCGTTTCAATTCTCGAAGCGTCTTGCGCGGGGCACGCCGAGCAAGCGTTGCGTAGAACGCCTGCTCTGTCTCGGAACCCCACGTGCCCTGCGGTCCTGCCTCCAGTGTGCTTCTTCCTAATGCGACTACCGTACAGCCCGTCTCCTGTAGCAGACTTTCTAGCAGCACTGCCGTTACGCCTCGTGCTCCACCGGACGCAACGACAATAGACTGCGTGTTGAGGGTATATAGGGGAGAGGACGCGACGCGCGACGTCGGCTCCAAGCGGCGGACCAATCGAGTGTCGCCGTGATAAGCAACTTCACTTTCGTGGCGTTGTTGAGCGCGTTCCAAGGTTAACTTGTGCAATCCTTGTTCGATCGACAGACCGCGAGTGTCAATCACGCCCACACGGCTAGCGGGAATCTCGCGGCGAATCGCCTTCAGCAAACCCGTAACACCGCCAGAACGTGGGTGTGCTGCGTCCTGCCAACCATCAATTAGCAGCGCCCACAATTCAAGAGTTCCGTTGGCGAGTCTTCCCACGTTGTGCTTGGCAACCAAGAAAATGAACTCAAACAGACCTCGGAATTGCAGCACGTCTCCGTCGATCGACGTTACTTGCCAAGTTGCCACGCGATCGAATGCGATGAAAACGTCCGCGTCGAAGCGAGCCACTCGTGCGATCGCCGCGCGCGCCGTATCTTCATCGGTCATGTCGGCGACGACAACTGGCGCCGACGCGAACTCGTCTCCTAAACTCGTGCGGTGATCGCCAACCACCACCACCAGATACTTGCGTGCGCAGCGCTGCAACGACTGCAGAGTTTCTTGAATCAGTTGCCGATCCGCAACGACAACCGCTACAACTCGGTCGAATGATGCCAAGTCGTCAGGCGGCTGTGGCGTCGCACCTTCTGCTTCGATCCAAACCGGAGTGTAGATCGGCAAGGTGGGAGCCGCCGGTTCTTCTTCTGAGTAAACGGTGGGGAATGGAGCGTTTAGTGGATCGTCCGCCGAAGCATCGGTGGGATGAGCACGAAGCGTTTGTTGCAGACAACGGACCTGCCCGGTCATTGTATCGGTATCGGTGCTTGCCTCGCTCTTCAGCTCTCTTTCGAGATCAATGACGGATGTGGTAATGGACAATCCTTGGCGTTCGGCATAAGTGCGTGTCGTAATGGCAAACGCCGTGGCAAACTCCGATCGATCAGATTCGCTGGCCGACACACTGAGCATCCGTTCTGAAGTTGCCGAAATCGCGGCCACAATAACGAGCTTGGTTCCAGTGTGTCCGTGAAGCAACAACGTGGCTGCCTCAATAGCGGACTCGATTGAACGTGAACCTGCATCGACGACAAAGTTGGGTCCCTTAAGATCTTGATGCAACGCGGCTCTGCCGGCAGCGACATTCGGCATCATGCATTGCAGCGTGTATGGTCCCGAGGGACGAATACGTTCAATTGCATTGTCAATCTTGGCCACGTCGTTGATAGTGCCTGCGAGCACTCGGCGAAGTCGGGAAGATAACACTCGCGTGGTGGCGGCGATCCCTCGTTCTGTTTTGCCGCAATGTGCCAAGACAATGCCCGTCTGTTCTGGCAGCGTATCGTCGTCGTTTCGCAATTGCGACATCAGTTCGTGGACAAGTTTCAGACAAAGAGTCTGAGTAATATCCAAATCGTCAGCCAAGTCCGGCAGCATCAGGCATTCAGCTGGCGGCTTCACACGGTCGCGATCAAACCGCCGACCGTTGGCAGTCGTGACGGTTGGTGAGATGTCGTGGCATCCGACAACCACCAACTCGTCTCCTGGTGGGAGGATGGCATCGACACCCTCTTCACCATTCTCGTATTGATTGTCGAGGACGACATGCGCGTTGGCGCCTCCAAAACCAAAGCCGTCGATGGCGATCCGATTGGTGCCTGAGGGCAAATGAACGTTGGACGTCGGCACGAATAGCGTCTCGGCAACCTCGGCAAGTGCATTCGATGGCTGTTGAAATCCTGCCTGACGCGGCACGGTGCGCGTCTTCATGTACTGGCATGCCGCGATGATCGACGCGGTACCGGCTGACCAACCTGCATGCCCCAACAAACCCTTGATGCTATGCAGCGGAATCCGTGACTTCGCATGGCGAGCGAAGAACTTGCCGAGCGTCCTCAGTTCGGTAGCATCGCCGATCGGCGTCGACGTTCCATGCGCCTCAATCGCGTCGATGGTAGCCGGATCGATGCCGTATTGTTCATAGCAACGTTCGAGCGCGATGAGCTGCCCGTCAGACTGCGGAACGTTCGCCGACGGACTTCGCCCATCGCTTGACAAGCCCGCTCCGCGTACGACGGCTTGAACAGGCATTCCCAACCGCTTGGCGTCGACCAAACGGCGCAGTACTACCACCGCGGCGCCCTCGGAAAACACAACGCCGTCGGCAGTTCGATCGAACGGACGACAACCGGTAGAGGTCGTGCCCTGGAATTGCGAGAACAAGCAACTGTTGCCGGGGCCCGGACAAAAAACTCCGCCGGCGATTACTACGTCGGCACGATTCGATTCGAGCGACATCATGCCCAATGCGACTGTGTAGAGCGACGATGCACAGGCGGCATCAACAAGCGTTACCTTGATACCCGGTCGGACAATTTGGTCGAAAACTTGCTGAATGGCATCGTGAGGACCAAGGGATGGATCGCCGGGAAGATTCAGATGCTCTCGGAGTTTGTCGTTCGTCGGATCCAGTCCGGCGAATTGCAGTGACGTCGCGGTATCTTGATCTTCGAATCCGTCGGCGGTGGCACCGATCAAGCATACGATTCGATCGGCGTTGCGCAATGTATCGAGACAGGGGGCGAGCGCAATGCACAAGAGCCGCTGCGTCCGCGAAAATGTTTGGAATACCTCCGCATCAATTCCGTCTGGCAGACGAATGTCGGCGTCGTTCACGTGTCCAAGCAGCTTGGATGTGGACCGATCTGGCACTAGCTTCTCAGAGTAGAAGTCCTCGACCCAGTGAGGGTCGTAATCACTCTGGTCCACAATCCCCATGCGCTCATCAAGCAACGCACGATGCAATAGTTCGGGGCTGACCACTCCCGCTGGCAAGATGCAACCTTGGGCGACGATCGCCACGGTTGGTGAACCGACGGCAGCTGCCGCGACATGGGATTCGACAACTTCTTCCTGGCCTGCAGTTGTGGGCTCAGAGATCAAGTCGCGATCACCGAAGAAGACTGGGAATGACGAATCGGGCCGCGGCAACTGACTCTCTTTGTCGTGCGCAGCACACGTCACGGGTACATGAGACGGCACGATCTGCGACAGGATGCCAACCAAGGAACCGTTGGAACCACAATCGACAAATGACTCGGCACCTTGGGCCAGTAGATCGCAAACTGCGCCTTGCAGATCAAACGGTCGCACCAGCTGACTCGTTAGCACATCGACAATGTTCTCTTGCGGCGAAATAAAACGTCGACCGTTGGGGGTAAACACTGGTACGGTGGGCGTGCCTAGTGTCAAACCTTGAATGTGGGAACGCCATGCGAGCGAAGCGGATCGCAGGGCGGGATGATGAAACGACGTTTGACTTGGAATGAGAACGGCGCTGGTGCCACGTGCCTTGAGGTAGGCGTGCAGTTTGGCTAGTTCATCGCTCGGACCAGAGACAACCGTTTGGCTGTCGTGATTTCTGCCAGCCACGACCACGTTGCTGAGACCCTGGATATGGGCTTCAGTTGCTACTCCATGCCGACTGTCGCCCACGATCAATAACGCTCCGCCGGGTGGAGCACACGCCTCGATCGCCGTGACGCGTTCGCACACGATGCGAATCCCGGGCACCAGATCAAACCAGCCCGCTACCGACATGGCGGCGATCTCACCCAAGCTGTGCCCCATTACGGCTACAGGGACGTGCCCCTCGGCCAGTCGTAGTCGCGCACCGAGCACATTCTGCAGGTGAATTCCGGCTTGCAGCAGCAGCGGCGACTCTATCGCCAAGGCGGCGCAGTGAGATTCGTCGCCTGATAAGAACGCACGCGAGTTGTCATCAGCATACATTGCGATGACTGCCGCAGCCGCTTCGATTTGTTTCCTACCCTCCGCCGATCGATGGCAGAAGGAACGAATTCTGGCGCTCAGCAACTTCGCGTCAAAGGCACCCTGTCCGGCGAAGACCCACACTTCGCCTGTCGAAGCTTCATGCGGTTCCGGATCGAGCGAATGCGGCGCGACATGGGTGGTTTGATCTCCGCTCGACGCGGGAACGATCATTCCTGGCTGTGGGTGACGGACAGACAAAAACTGAATTGCTGTGTGCCGTTCAACGTCGGTGAATAGTGCGTTCGTTCTGGCCCCACCCGCCAGTACTCGATCACGAAAACTTTCGCTGGCAGGACGTTCTTCGATGGCGGCCATCTCCCGCATCGCTTCCCAAAGTGGTGCCGGCACCTGGACCGGCGCGCCTGTCTTTGCATCAGCGCAGATCATGGTTTGGAAGCCGGCGCAGATCGGGGAACCGTCGCTACCGAGGACCCGATAGCAAAACCTGGCACTCGCACGGCCCCACTCTTCGATGGTCAACAAGATCGCGACGCGGTCACCCAGTCCGGCGGGTGCGAGTTGCCGCGAGTACGCGTCGGCAGTCAGCAAATGAACTTGATCAAGAGCGGCACGCACCCCCGGGACATCGAAGATGCGAGCATCGAACAGAAACGTTTCTCGCACCGCACATTGAAACTTGAAAGCAGTGAGGAAGTGATGACTTCCGTAGGCCATCGTATCGTCAAAATGGATCGTATATTCGGTCGCGTAGTAGCTCACTTTAACACCTGGCAAAAGCGTGAGCGCTCTCAGTGGTTCATCATGGTGGGTGCGCTAACTGTTGGGACACGTTTCAGTGAAGTGATACCTTGCTGTGATGAAAATCCATGGTCGACCGTCCAGATCGCCCCATTGATGCCCCGCGCTCGTTCATCGATAAGGAACTCAAGCGTGTTGATGAGATCCACGGGGTTGCAGAGTTCACGATCCGGCGAGAGCGACTCCCAGTATTGTTGGGCCTCGCGCGCAGCCGGAAACTTCTCGATCAATTCACCGTAGACAGGACCGCCGACGACGCAATTCACACGGACACCGTAGGCGGCGAGTTCGACTGCCAGGTACTTTGTGAGCGATTCGACGGCGGCTTTAACCACCCCTTGGCTCCCCAGGCCATCGACGTGATGATGCGCCCCGACTGCGGAAAGTGTGATGATCGCGCCGCCACCAATGGGGTGCATTAGCCGGGCGGCACGCAGCGCGCATTGATAGTGTCCCGAGATGTTCGTTTGAAATGCGCGGTTCCAGTCGTCAATACTCAGGTCGAGAAACGAGCCCAAACGGCCATCGGACGCGTTACAGATGAGTGCGTCGAGTCGCCCGAATCGTTCCTGTATCTGCGAAAACATGGCGTCAACGTGATCAGCATTTGCAACGGAACCCCACAAGTGGAACGCTTCGCCACCGCGTTCCGTGATGGACTCCACTGTTCGCTCGCCTTCGTCACGTGAGTGAAAGGAATTGACAATCACGGTATCGCCGCTTGCAGCCAGGCTGCAAGCGATCGACTTGCCCAGGCCTCGCCCCGATCCAGTAATGAAGACAACGCGGCCGTGCGTCGCTCGCCGGATCTCCGGTGCGACACGCAGGTGCGGACGTGCCGCAAGTGCATCGGCATGACTCTGTTGGATTGATGTGCCAGTGGTCAGCAGGGGGGATGTTGATGTCTCTTGCTTAAACGGCTTTGTCGTTTGTATTTGGAGATGTCGATCGACCCATGCTGCGACATCACGAATGGTCGAAATGGCTGGGTCTCTGACTTCGGTTTGCAGATCCAGCCCAAATCTCTGACCGAGTGCAATCACGATTTCGACGCGTTTCACTGAGTCAATGCCCAGATCTCGTTCCAAGTCGGCTTCAGCGGCAAGCAGATGCTGAGGGTAGCGAGTTGTCGTGGCGATGCATTCCACAACTTGAGTCAAAGTGTCCGTCACGTTGGTTCCCCATGGCGTACGAGGCGCGTATCCGGTGAGCATTGAAGTACTAGGCAAGGTATGCAGCACGCGTTCGCCACTCATGGCCCTTGTCACGTTCAATCAATGTGCGAAGCGTGCGTGAGTATAGCAACTCTTTCAAAAAGTAGAGTGACTACTTGTTGGCACAGCGTCTAGTAAGCACGCAGGACCTCTCAACCTGAGGTGAGTGTAATGCACTGAAAGGGTGGCATCGGCGCAGTCAAGATCTGGCAACGCATTCGATAGCGCTGACAGGCGTGAAGCACTACTGAGTTGCAGTCGGTCGGCAGTCAGAGAAGATAATTGAGCCGTCACTATTGACACGCGTCGCTCACGCAATCCGTGACAATTGCGTTGGCTTTGACGCCGAGGCATAAAGCCGCAGAGAGAAGAGTCTGTCCGTCACCAAGAGTCCAAGTGCTGGACAGGATAGAGTGACGGCGAGTAGCTGACGGCCCAATTATTTGAGAGACAGTCGGAGGCACCCGGTGTCCGCGTAACCAACTGTGGAGTCGACATGGATGTAGCGTCGCGGTGAGTCGCGACGCTGTGCTCGTGCCCGCTCGCTGAGTTCACGAGCAGGCGCTCTTTGCCGCCTTGTTCCGATTCCTACTTACTGATCCTTGCGTTTGGCCGCCCATTCACGCTCGACAGCTTCGCCTTGACGATCAAACTTGACCTGCCCGTTGATCTCATCTCCCTTGATTCTTCCAGAGTACGACTGTGTGAACTCGCGGTCACCAAATTGACGAGTGACTTGGAAGGCAATTTCATTTCCCTTAAACGACGCGTCTTTGATGGGAAACTCGCGGTCTTCGCGTCCCAGTACGACGCCCGTCAACTTGTCACCCTCCAGTTTCAGTTTTAGTGTTGACGTCCAAGTGTTGCCATTTCGGCCAGCAAATTCCCAAGTCCACGTACCGGTCGGATCGAACTTGCGTGTGGCCTTCCATTCACGCTCCATAGGTTGGCCTTGTCGTTCGAACTTAATCGTG
>JAGQPK010000217.1:4300-7968 GCA_020426755.1 Planctomycetales bacterium | reverse complement strand
GGCCGGTCGTCGGAAGCGTCCGCTGGACCTGATCTGACGTATGCTGAGCAGCCCCGCGAGAAATCGCCGCTCATTGGCATCGGTATTCAAGCAGGCGTTTCGCCGTTGGCAAGCTGAGGGAACGGTGCATGTCGACACTGATTGCCATGATCGTTATCGTTGTTGCTCTCGGCATGCTGGTTGCCTACCAGTTGGGGTATGCGGTCGGCCGTCGGGAGGGCTTTGACGACGGGTTCAACTCGGGCAAGAAAAAGGGGGCGGTGAAAGCCTACGCGGTGGGGTATGACCGCGGCCGCCATGACCGTGAGGCGAAGGCTGCGGAGGAAAATCCCGCCGAACCCCAGCCCACTTGGCGTGATCAGCTCAGTCGTTGGCTGCTTCCGGCAATTCTATCGGTCATCGTGATTTTGCTGGCTGCGGTGTTTGCCGCTAAAGATTTGCGGTCGACTGACCGGGATTTCGAACGCCCATCGAGCCCGGCGAAACTAGGTTTTGAGTAACGGAAATTCGTGAACGGCTTCTGCCGGGAACTTGCTCGTTTAAATCTGGATAGGCAACTCATGATGAAATGGCTATTACGCTTGGTCCGCGAAGACGACGCCGCTACGGCCGTCGAATACGCGGTTCTCTTAGCGCTAATTTTGGCCGTTGTCGTCGGTGCTGTAGGGAAGTTCGGTTCGGAAACCGGTGGCCTTTGGGGCGGCATCGACGATCAGCTTTCAGGGACTCGATTCGGCGGAAATTAGCCGATCCTTTTTATATTCAACGTCACTTGGGAAAGCCCGTCGATTCGTCGACGGGCTTTCTCATTGCGCACCGCTTGATTGTCTACGTGTGACAGTTAGGTACTGCGTACGTCGCCCGGGCGAACCGGCTGCCCTGTATCTGCGCTAGAGATTGCCGCGAAGCACAGCGCCAGCGACCGCAGGTTGTCAGCTGCATTGTTGCTGGGTTGACGATTCTCCGCGATTGCGCACATCAGTTCACCCATGGTGCCGGCGAAACCCGTGTCGAACCAACGACCATGTAGCTTTGGTGAGGCCACGCCTTGCTCTGTCCAAAGCTCGACCGTTTGTTCGTTGATGCTCGGCCCAAAGGATCGGATCGTCCCCGTTTCCCCGACAACGGTGGTGCGGTCTTCTTGCCCGTGGATCACATTGGCGTTTAACGCCAGTCTCACTTGGGCGGTGGGGTAGTCGATGCCAACGTGCGTGAGAAATGGCGGCGTTGCTCGTTGGTAACTCGATCGACGCACGGATGCCCATACACGTTCCGGTTGCGCGTCACCCATCAACACCGTTGCCATATCGAACCAATGAATGGCGAAGTCATACAGGAGCAAATGGTGGATCTGGTTGAAGGGCGTATCCGCAGTCCACGTATGATCCCATTGCATCACGAAATCGACGGACGAGACGTCGCCAATTAGATTGCCGTGAACCGCTTCGCGAAGATAACTAAAGTGAGGTGCCCAGCGACCGTTCTGGTTCACGGCTAACTGGACACCGTGGTCCTGCGCCAGTTGAACCAGACGTTCTCCGTCAGACAAGTCTTCAACGAACGGTTTTTGACTGAGTACGTGCTTGCCGGCACGGATTGCGAGTTCCACAATTGGCACTCGTTCGCGTGGATGAGTTGCGACGTCCACGATAACGATGGATTCATCCGCGAGGAGCTGATGATAATCATCAAAGACTGCAGCATACGGGTAGAAAGCTTGGCGTCGTTCATCCGCACGTTTGTGGTCGATGTCGCAAATTGCCACGACATTTAGACCGGCGTTGCGATACGCTGCCAGATGGTGTTGACTAATACCGCCGGCACCAATCAGGCCGATCGGTGTCGTCAGGTCGGCTGGGAAACGTGGTTCGTAATTGAGCCGTGGCGCCGGAATCGATTTAGCGTGAACGGGATGCGCCAGCCCGTAGTCAGAGATTTCTTCGGACATGTTGATACCTGAGTTGTAAATTGACGAGCAAAATCGCGCGGCGTGCATGATAGGGGCAAACTAATCCAGCAGTGGCAAAAGTGCGTTTCTCGAGCGCACTGCGTCGCGCCGTGTCAACAATCTGTTGACCGATACGGCAGATCGTCGGCGAAAGCGGTCCTGCGACCGGGCATTCGTGCTCCAGGCAGTCGAGAAAATATTGAATTGGATTGGCGTGCGGAAACGTTAGCTCCGGCACCGGAATTTCGACACCTGCCGGGTCGGACGCATCCTGTACACGGAGGGTGTTCTCAAAATCGTAGCTGCTGAGCGTGCCGGCGGTGCCTTGGATCACGAAGCCGCACTTGGGTTGAGGTTGTTGCGTCCAAGGGTCGGTAAACGTGCCCCAGCGAGTTTCAAACTTAGAAAGTCCATGCGCATAGCGTGCGATGGTCACACTGTGTTCATCCACCTCGAGTCCCGGCGTGTGATCGGTTAGGCAGCAGATTTCGAGCGGTTTGCGACCTTGCTGATACCACGTCCCTAGTGTGGTCCCGTAGCCAAGATAATCCAGCAGGGATCCGCCGCCGGCGTCGCGACGATAAAACCAACTTGTTTCCTTCTCCGCTTGCGTCGGCGCTCTCTCGACCTTGTCCGCGCCATGCCACAACGGGCCGCGGTTGCCGTCATAAAAGTGGACTTCGAGCACGTCGCCGATGCGTCCCGTTTGGATTACATCGTAGGCGTGTGCGTGTGATGGGTACCAGCGGAGTGGCCAGTTAATCGCAAGTTGCACGTTAGCACGTTGAACTGCGGCAAGCATTCGATCCGCGTCTGCCAATGACGCAGCGAATGGTTTTTCGATCAAGACGTGAACACCGTGAGCAGCAACTTGCTCGGTAAGTGTGGCGTGCTCGGCCGGGTTGGGGCAGAGGATCGCGACGTCAGGGCGAGTGCTTTCCAAGCATTCGTGGACATTGGTGAAGACTTGCTCGCCGGGAAAGCGAAACGTCTCGATGGCGCCTTGCATTCGCTCGACCTGCGCGTCGCAAATGCCAACGACCTCAGCCGCAGGGTGATCGCATGCCATTCGCAAGAGATCGCCCATGTGAAAATGATCGAAGTTGATTCCAACGATTCGCCAACGTCGTGTCATGAGTGATCGCTCGAGATTGAGAAGAGTAGTTCCATCGTTCACAGAATGATGGCCTTCATGATAGCCGATTTTTTGCGGTCAGCATTGAGACTTATGGCGTCGCAGCGATCGCAACAAGGTCTCATGCCTCTTGTTGTCGATGGCCCATCAAGCGCACGATACGCGTGGAGGAAATCTAGACGACGGGTTGCGAGGAGGAATCGTGTGGCGGCGATGGCGTGCAGGCAATGGATTGGTCGTCAAACGCGTGCGGTCCCTTGCGCCGTACTTGCAGTCGGTGCCGCCGCAGGAATTTGCTGCGACCGTTATTTTCGCATCGCACTGCTCCATGCTCTCAGCGTGTCGTGCCTGTCTGCTGTGGGCAGCTTGGCCTGTCGACATGTCGCGGTCTCTATAGTCGTACGGCGCATGGGCTGTGTGTTCGCATTCCTGGCCTGGGCGACGCTCGCGGCGGCCTGGCATCACGCACGTTGGCACGCCGTGGCCTGGAATGACATTTCACGATATTGCGAATTGTCGCAGCCACCTAGGCCTGTCCAACTGATCGGTCGCGCTGCGTCGCGTGTGCGGATCGCCGGTGGTGAC
>JAGQPK010000217.1:0-4290 GCA_020426755.1 Planctomycetales bacterium | reverse complement strand
GTCGCGCTGGATTCGTCAGACCGATATCAGTTTGAGCTGGACGTTGATTGGCTGCGCGTAGGTGACGTTTGGAGACGCTGCCGCGGCAGACTCCTGGTGGTCGGGCAGTTCAGGCGAATTGCTCGGAGTTCTGATGATGTCGACAGTCGACCGGGGGATCGTTTGAGCGTCTGCGGCCAGCTCAGTCAGCTCGAGTCGATTCGGAATCCCGGGCAGTTTGATTACTCCAAGCTCCTGCGGTCGCGAGGGATTCGTTGTCTGCTCCGACTGCCAAATACGGCGACGGTGCGAGTGCTAAAGCGCGCGAGGTGGAATGCAGCCACGATGGCACGTTTGCGACTGCGGTGGTGTGGTTGCTTTGCGCGGCGGCTGAGTCGCCGTTCGGCTGGGTTGGCGGCCGCCATTCTGTTGGGTGAGCGGAGTGAGCTGTCATTGTCGCGACGCGATGCCTTTACGCGAACGGGAACTGGGCACCTGTTGGCGATTTCGGGACTGCACGTTGGGATTCTCGCGGCGACGCTGTTGTGGTTTACGCGCGCCGGCTGGATTTCTTTCGGATGGGGCGTGCCGCTCGTAATGCTGCTGACGACGGGCTATGCGGGGCTGACTGAAGTGCGTTCGCCTGTAGTCCGGGCCACCGTCCTGGTTTTGCTTGTCGGGTTGAGTTGGTTGACGGGTCGCCGCTTGCAATTGGCGAATACTCTATCGTGCGCAGCGTTAATCGTACTTGTTGTTGCTCCGGATTCATTGTTCGACGTGGGGGCCCAATTTTCGTTTCTCGCGGTGGCCGCGTTAGGACGGTTGGCGACGGCGGACCGCTTGGAAGTTGACTCGCTGACGCGATTGGTGCGACGAACGCGCCCTTGGTATGTTCGCGCGGCGCATCACGTATTTGATCGGGGGAGGCGAACGTTGGCCGCGGGGGCATGTGTGTGGCTAGTCACCTTGCCGCTGACGATGCTGCACTTTAATCAAGTGACACCGCTGGCGATACCTTTGAATCTACTGACGTGGGTGCCTCTGTCGCTTTCCTTGATCACGGGGTGGCTGCTACTTGTTAGCGATGAGTTGCACTTACCCGGCGGTGCCGTGTGGGCCTGGGTGTGTGACATGAGCTTGACGGTCCTGGAGGCGTTCGTGCAGCACGCAACTAAATTTCCCCTCGCGTGCTGGCGAACCGTAACACCGCAATGGCAAGCGGTCGGCGTCTGCTATCTCTTGATCGCTTGGGCGTGGGTGTCGCCGATTCGCTTACGACGCTACTACTATTCGATGGCGGCTGTCTGCGTTGTGTGGGGCTGGTGGCAGCCTCAGTTGGCGCGGCGTCTCGACAACGACGTGCTACGATGTGCGTTTTTAAGTGTTGGCCACGGAGGGTGCGTGGTACTGGAGTTGCCCGATGGTAGCGTTTGGCTTTACGACGCAGGGTCGCTGGGGAATCTCCGGTCCGGCGTCGATAACGTGTCACGCTATCTGTGGGGGCGAGGAATCAAGCGGATCGATCGTGCAGTCATCTCACACGTGGATGCGGACCATTATGCGTTTGTGCCGGAATTGGCCAAACGATTTGCCATTCCCGAGGTGACTCTATCGTGTCACTGCGGCCCGGGTTCGGAAGCGGCGATGTCGGCACTGGTAAACGACATTCGCGGTCTGGGGACGAGCGTTACCTTGGACGGTAGTCCCCATTTGATCTCGGAGCATGATTGTGAGCTGGAGATACTCCATCCGCGCTTTGATTGTCGTGAACCGACTGACAATGCCAACAGTCTGGTTATCCGATGTCGCTATGCGGGCGCGAGTCTGCTTCTGTCAGGCGATCTCGAACCACCAGGTTTGCAACGCCTGACCACGTTGGGCGCCTGCCAGGTCGATGTAGCGCTGGTGCCGCATCATGGTAGCTTATCGAGTTCACCTGCCGACTTCGTCGCTTGGTGCAATCCGGCTCTGTTGGTGATTAGCGACGGTGACTCAACGAGCTTGTCGGCCTATCAGGAGGCCATCGGTCCATCACGGGCCACATGTTTGCATACGGGGATCCACGGTGCGGTGATTGTTGAACTGCGACCTGGTCGCGTTCAGGTGCTGACTCCCTGTGCCGCACCGTTTACTCAATAGCGCAGTTTGCCTGTTGCGCGCACGCGGTGTAACCGCCCGCTGAACGATGCGATTCGCCCAGCCGACGCGGACAGCTCGCTTGCGACGCATCGGACTAAGTGACTACGCTGCTGATTGGGCTTGTGGCGCGATGACTGGTTACTTGTTGTTGATCAGTCGAGCGCCCGAGCGATGTTCTTCGCGAGGGGTGTATGTCATGGATCTGTTTCAAAAATTGACGATCCTCAACTGCATCACGTCCAGCTTGACACTGATCTTTGTCCTGGTCGCGATCCTGCCGCATGTGAAGCAGGGAGCAGTGGTCGTCCGCGACGCGATGTTGTGGGTCCTGCTCATTGGCGCGATCGGAACGCTGGCCTGGATGGGTGCCCAGCGGGTGATTGAGCTGGAGAACCGCGGCGGCGGAGTTCAGGCGTTCGGAACTACGGATCCGGCCCCTAGCGACACGCGCGGTGGCTCCTGGTCAGACCGTTACTATGCGGGTTCGCATTAGCTAATAGGCGTTCGGCCTTAGTTTTCGCAAGGCCCATGCGGGCCACCGTATCATAGGAGCCGAACGATCCGCCGTTGGACGCGGCACGAGCGGCCCATAGCACGCGAATTCGAGCATGACAGCATTGCGATTCGTGGCTGCAGCTGGTTTGTCACGAGTTTTGTAGGGATGGCGGAGATTGGGTAGTGTGAGTGAAATTCGCCAAGTCGATGGTTCAAGTCGACTTCGCTTGCGGTCGATAACCATCGGTACTGTGTCGGGGCCGGAGACCTCGTGATTTTGGGAAAGAGGGAGTTGATCACCTTTGGTTGTGCGATAGAAGCGGTGGCGGTTGGCCACTCTGGGAGCGTAGTGCGATGGACCCCTTTTTTTCCCCGAACGTACAGGCGTGGTTCGAAACATTACTGATGTGGGTCGGATTTGGCACCTGCGTGGGTTTGTTGGCGAAGGCCTTGATGCCGGGACGTGATCCCGGTGGAGCCGTTGCGACGCTCTTGATGGGGATTACGGGGGTTGTGATCGGCTGCGGGGTCTACACGTTGGTCTACAACGAGAAAATCTCGCCAATTACCTCGGTGGGGCTGATTTGCGGCACCATTGGGGCTTTTGTGATCCTGCTTTTCTATCGACTTCTGGGGGGATTCATTTTGGACGAAGCAGGTTCCAGCGACAGCCGGCGACGTGTCGCCGGGGAAGCTCGTGAGCCTGTTCGGCGTCGGCGACGACGTCGCTATTCGTACTATCTCGATCCCTGATCGTCGCGGAGTTAACACCTCCCGGATCTTCGTAAACTCGGCCTTCATTTGCGGTTGCAAATTCTTAGCAGCTTGCTACCATGGCGATTTCGTAGATTTGTATGGATGGCATTTGATCGGGTTAGGTGAATGACGATTACCAAAGAAGCTAAGCAGGAAGTGATCTCGAGCTACCGTCGCGGTGACTCGGACTCGGGGTCGCCGGAGGTTCAGATTGCGATTTTGACGACTCGGATCAACGGTTTGACGGAGCATATGCGAGCCAACAAGAAGGACTTCGCGAGCCGTCGTGGCCTGTTGATGATGGTGAGCCGTCGGCGTCGTCTCCTGGATTACCTGAAGAAGATTGACCCATCTCGTTATCTGGACATCATTGGACGTCTGGATATCCGCAAGTAGTTTGCGGCTGTTTCTCGTTTCCCACCTGTAAAATTGGCCTTCGATCGCCGTGTCGCAGGGTGCGCCGGCGATTGTTCTGGGTTAGGTTGCAGCATTTCCTCAGTTTGCTGCATGTGGTCGTTGCGGCGTTGATCGGAAGGGGACGCCTCGCTGGATTAAGACCTGCGCCGGTCGACACCTTCATTCTGGCTGTGCAGCGTTTCGGTGTTCCGCGGTCGGAGGGAGTACCGCCGTCAGTGCTGTGGGGACAGGCATGAGAAGGCGACTCGCTGACTTAGTAATCCGGTCTCGAAGTTCAACCGCCACACAAATTGAATCGCAAATAATATACAGAAAATTCGCACTAGGCCGTTTCGGTCGAGTGCTTCAGGGGGCGAGTTACAACCGCCCTGAGCAGACGCTTACATACGTAGACGAAAAGTAGTTGATGCAGTTACGAGTAGTGTGTAGTAGAGGGATGAATAAGTGAAAATTCGCGTTGAAAAACAAATTGGTAAGCACGTTCTGTCAATGGAAACTGGCTTC
>JAGQPK010000216.1 GCA_020426755.1 Planctomycetales bacterium | reverse complement strand
CCGTGCAATGTCCACAGCGCGTGGATGGCGCCGACATTCAATCCAATCGCGTCAACCGAGGTGTCTTGAACCAGCTCGATCAACTGTGGCGCCACAGCCGTATGACCACGCTCGACTAACAGCCGTTGTGCTTGCATTCGCCAGAGCATTGTGGGGTGACGCAACGTTTCTACCAACTGTTCTGGTGTTGCATCCTGCAGTGACATGGGTTTGGCAGCTTCAGCTTTGTCGTAGACAAGCCGATAGATGCGGCCATGCTTCTTGTCGCGCAAATCAGTTTCGTAGGCGTTGCCGCGACCGGTGTCAAAACCCACCGGAGTCGGATTGTGCTGCACGATGAAGTTGTACCAATCCAGAATCCAGACATTTCCGTCCGGTCCAACTTCTGCCATGATCGGCGCTGACCATTCGTCGTCACTGCCTGCCAACGTAAACGTATAAGCAGACTTGAAGTCGGCTCCATCCGGACGCAACACGAACGTCCCCACCAAGTGGCCGGTTGGGCCACACACAAACGCCGTGCGATTCCAGTATTCACTCGGATACTGTCGAGCGGTATAGAGTGCATGTCCGGCACCTGCGGTGTAGCCACCATGCTGGTCGACCTGACGCACTTTGTCCGTGACAGGCCTAAAGAGGTGGTCGGGCGCAATGCTGCGGAGCGTCAACGACGGGGTCCAGCCTTTCACGCTTTCGTAATATCGATTGGGAATCGGCATGTACACGCTGGGGTTGTGGTTCGCCGTTGAACCGAAAATGATCCCTTCCTCGGAGTGACCAAATCCCCAAGTGTTGTTGTCAGTCGAACGAATGAACTCAATCGAGGATCCATCGGGACGGAAGCGGAAGAATCCCATGCGGAATCCCATCTGCTTCTCGCCGTTGATAACCGGCTCGGAGTAGTTGTAGCCTTGCATGGCCCAGATCCAGTTGTCCAAGCCATACTGGAAATTGCTGACACCGCCGTGCGTGTCTCGTTGATTCCAACCAGAGAACATCACACGGCGTTCATCGGCGACATCATCGCCGTTCGTATCTTGCAGGAAGAGCGTCTCTTCGCTGTTCTGCACAATCACCCCACCGCGATAGAAGGTGATGCTGGTCGGAATGCTGAGGTTTTCGGCGAACACTGTGAACTTGTCAGCTTGCCAATCTCCGTCCGTATCCTCACAAATACGGATCCGGTCACGGCCCTGTCCTTGTGGCTGCAATTCGTTGGGATAGTCGTAGGTTTCAGCCACCCACAAGCGACCACGTTCATCCCAAGTCATGCAAATTGGCTTACCACCAAGTTGCGGTTCCGACACGAACAGTTCGAGATGAAAGTCTTGAGGTATCACATAGCGCTGAAGCGAGTCTTCCGGCGACATCGGCTTTTGCATCTTCGACATCGGCTCGCCTTGCGTACCCCAACGGTTCGAGGGAACGTAGTTGGGAATCTTCGCGCCGACATCCACATATTCAAAGGGCGGATCGTCTGGCAGCTTCGACATCTCGGGCACGGGGAACGGCTGATCGGCCAAGTAGGCTGGGACTTGGCTGGGATCCTGCCCCGCGGCCCAACGGACACCGCGCTCTAGCAAGTTTTGAAAGCCGGGGTTGCCCCACGTACGCTGATCGTGTCCCCACGCGGTATAGAAGACGCGACCTTTGCCTTGCGTACGAATCCAAGTCCACGGTTCGCGACCTTCACCATCAACTCGGTACGCTAGAACCGTGCGGTTCTTCTCATTGTGCAAGTGGTGGACGTAGGTTTCGTCCCAGCTTTCAAATCCGCCGAAGTTCTGCATGATCGGGTGATCGACACCCACGATCTCGTCGCGAAACGTGCCAGTACCATGACGTTGGAACTGAGCACCCATGAGGTCGATCATCGCGCGTGAATTGCGGAAGCAGTACGTGGCACAGTGCACTGGCACAAAGCCACCGCCCTGATTCACATAATCCAGCAACGCCGCTTCCTGTGACTCGTCAATATTATCGATGTTGGCGTACAACATGACGGCTTGGTACTGGCCCAGCGTTTCGCTGTTCAGATCCGACATGTTCTCGGTATAGGTCAAATCGATATTCCGTGCGCTGAACACGGGCATCAACTGTGCAAACCGCTGACGCGGCACATGGTGACCTCGATCGCCCAGAAACATAACCTTGAGCGGCTCTGCGGCGGACACCCCGGCGGTCAACGTCAACACGATGACGGCCACCCAGGAAAACAGACCTAAACGACGATTCATTTCGACAGACTCGCTAAGCAGAAGAACTTTCGTCCGCAGGTCGCTCGCGCGCCCGCGGAGAATCAGCCAAAGATGCAAAACGCCACGTTTCACTCGCTCGAATGAAACGTGGCAAATCAATTCGCTTGAAGATTGCGATTGGACTATTTGAGTGTGAATGCCGGCAGATTGACCCGCTCACCGCCTTTTTCCGTTGACTGGTGCGCACAGATTCCGACGCAGGTCCAGTTGGCGGATGTGACTGCATTTGGCCACGGATCACGATTTTCCGCCAAGGCGGAAAGCATTTCGTTGACCATATGCGGATGCGAACCGCCGTGACCGCCACCTTGAATAAACGACAGATGGTCGGCGTCTTGAATCGATTGCGTAAACTGGCGAACTTCTTCCGGCAGCAAGTGAGCGTAGTCGGGCACCTCGATCTTTTCAGCGATCTCATGCTCCGGCTTTTTGGCCGTATGCAACACGTGCGACTCGCCTTCGACCAAAGTCCATTCGAAGGACTTCTTCGTGCCGTATACGTCGAAGCTCTCGCGATACTGACGAGCAACATCGTAGAGGAAACGCCAGATGTGCGCCGAGACATCGCTGTTGGCGATCTTAATGTGGCAACTCTCGACAGCGTACTTGTTGCCGCTCTTCTGTGCGATGTCATCACGTACCGTGCCCGAACCAAAGCAGCTCACGTATTCAGCTCGCCCATTCACCAGGCCCAGCACTGGGCTGACAACGTGAGTCGCGTAGTGCATTGGGATCATCTTCTCCCAATACGAAGGCCAGCCATCCATGTCTTGCGGATGCGATGCCGCCATATATTGAATCTTGCCCAGATCACCGCGTTCATACATCTCTTTGATAAAGAGGAATTCACGGCTGTAGACCACGGTTTCGGCCATCATATATTTCAGGCCAGTGTCAGCGACGGTTTGGCAAACTTGGTCGCACTCTTCGATGGTCGTGGCCATCGGCACGGTGCACATCACGTGCTTGCCCGCCTTCAGCGCCTGAATCGACATCTTCGCGTGATCAGGAATGGGACTGTTAATGTGAACGAAGTCAATCGCCGGATCGCTCAGCATGTCCTCGTACGAAGTGTAGCGAGCCCCAATGCCGAACATGTCGCCGACTTTATTGAGTTCATCTTCGTCGCGGCGGCAGATCGCGTACATGTCCGCCAGCAAATGCTTTTGGTAGATCGGAATAAACTCCGCACCGAACCCCAAACCGACAATGCCAACTTTGAACTGCTTATTCGACACCCTACGCTCCCATCCACCTAATTACACGATTTAACTTAACGACAACAATGCGTTAGAACGTAAGGCGTAAATGTACCAAAATCCCGCAAGCGTGGGTATCCAATTCCCGCTCGACTAAGGCTCACGTCGTGGCTCGACACCCCAGAGGTGCCGGACGAAGTAGTCGTGCCTGCGACGTATTCCGTAGTGGCTTTCTCCCGCGCCGTGGTCAGCGCCGGGAAACACGATCAGATCAAAGTCCTTATCCGCCTTGATCAATGCGTCCACGACTTGCATCGTGCTGGCCGGATCGACGTTACGGTCCAGCTCGCCGACCGTCAGCAGCAGCTTGCCTTGCAGCCGATGGGCCTGCGTTACATTCGACTGTTCTGCGTAATGCGGACCGATGGGGTAGCCCATCCACAGCTCATTCCACCAGATCTTGTCCATCCGGTTGTCGTGGCAGCCGCAGTCAGCAACGCCCACATCATAGAAGTCCGGATACATCAGCAGGCCGCGCACGGTGCTCTGCCCACCGGCCGAACCACCGTAGATCCCCACGCGTTCCAAGTCGAAACAGGGATAACGCTCTGCCGCGGCGCGCATCCAAGCGATCCGGTCGGGGAAACCTGAATCGCCCAAATTGTGCCAACACACATCGTGAAAGGCTTTTGAGCGATCCGACGTTCCCATTCCGTCCATCTGCACGACAATAAAGCCCAGCTCGGCTAACGCCTGTTCGCGGTGATACGCGGCAAACGCCTTCGGTACGAAGCTGCCTTGCGGCCCGGCGTAGATTTTTTCGACCACCGGATACTTCGTGTTCGCGTCAAGCTGCCAGGGAAAGTGAATAACGCCGAAGATGGGGGTCGTACCATCCCGACCCGCTGCGACAAAACGAACCGGCGGTCGCCAACCCGTCGCGGCCAACTCACTCGTATCTCCGCGTTCCAGTTCGCTGAGCAGCTTACCATCGGAAGAACGACGCAATTCAGTCACCGGTGCCATGTCGACACGTGAGTAGCGATCGATGAACGTTTCACCGTCCGGCGAAAACTCCACGTCGTGCGTGCCGTTGCCTGCCGTCAAGAAAGTGAGCTGTTGGCCGTCGAAGCCAACACGCCCCAGGTGCAGATAGTACGGATCCTGTTCCGGATACACACCGCTGGCCATGAACCAGATCTGACGCTGCTCTTCATCCACGCGCAAGACGCGGCGCACGACCCACTCGCCCGTCGTGATCGGATTGAGCAACTGACCGCTACGCAAATCAAATCGATAAAGGTGATTCCAGCCCGCGCGTTCCGACATCCAAATCAGATCGTTGGTGGCGTCCAAGTAATTGGAATACTGTTTGTGTGCATAATCGACAAACGTGTCGCTCCGCTCATCGAGCAGCGCGGCGGCCTCGCCAGTGTCACCATCGACGACAACGATGCGCAGCAACTGGTGACCTCGTTCGTTGTACAGAAAGGTAAAACGACTCCCATCCGCTTGCCAACGCACATCACTCAGGCTCCACGGATTTGGAAAGAGCGCTTCCGCGATTTCCACGCGCGTTGCCCAGCCCTTCGCATCAACATGAAAGAGCCGAGGGCGGGCGTGAGCGATCCGATCACCCGGCTTCGTGTAATCCAGCTCGTGCAAGCGTGGCTGTAACTGATCCTTCGGTGCCGACTCGATCAAATACACCGGGTGCTTTTCGCCCACTTCCTCTTGGATCGCCACAAACCGCGTCGAATCAGGCGACCATTCGATCCGGGGCAAGTAGCGATTCTCCGCCGTACCGTCCGTCGTTAACGGTATCTCTACGCCGTCGGCACTGGCGACCAGAACCAAGTTATCGTCCTGCACTTCGATGGCCCAACGTCCATCGGGCGAGGCGGCGCGTCGCGACCTTTGCCGATCACGCGACGGACGCTCCATCTCGTCAGTGACTTGCGTCTGTTCGCTGATCACCGCGTCGCCTGGCAAGTCCTCGGCCTGAAACACCACCAGCATCGCGTCATTCTCATCAGTCGCCATCCAGACATGTCCAGCGAACGTGTGTTGATCGCGTTCCGCACCTGCAGCCAGTTCGCCATAAGCTACCGGCGCACCGCCGCGATCGAGCCAGTAGAGCTTGACCGTGCGATCCAACGAGTTCACAAAATGTATCGACGTCTCCCCGCCTCGATCACGCGAACGTTGTGGACGGCGCAACACACGCACCGTCGTCGCTGACGCACCGTTGTCACCTTCCACGCGTCGCAGGGCATTGGTTTCGCGGTCCAACTCCCAACGATTGCGGTCCACGATGAGCGTAATGCGCGACGCCACCTTGCCGTCCTCGACGGCAAACTCGAGCGACCGTATCGGCAACTGGTCCGGATCGACATCGCGTTTCAGTTGCTCCGTGAGCAACTCCGCCACACGAGCATGATCGAACGCGGGGTGCCGCTGTCCAGTGGCACGATCGACAAGCACAAACTCGTGTGCGTCTCTGCCCGTTTGCACCCGATACCAAAACGAACCGCCATCTGGCAACCAGTTTGGACGCACCGTTTGACGATAGACACGATTGCGCGTCAACTCCGGCAACTGCGCAGCACGTTCATAGTCGGCCTTTGTTCCCTGAGCCAACGACAGGCTCGCACCCCAACTGAGAAACCAACACAGCAGATATAGCCAACTTCGCATGATGTCTTTCGCAGGAAATCGGAGGAACAGGGTTCGCCGCAATGCGTCGTAGTTCGCTGTAGTTCGCCGCAACGCACCGTAGTTCGCCGCACGCGTCATAGTTCGCCGCAACGCGTTAGCGTCGGTTACTGTCCCGGCACCGAGTCATTCAATACCGAGAACCGCGGCTAACGCCTTTCGGCGAACTAACTCTCACGCCTTTCGGCGAACTACTTCTCGCTTTTTCGGCGAATTAGTCCGCCCGCAACTACCACCTAATCTAAGCCACGCCCTACGCCTCACGCAAACTACTCCGCCGGTTCTTCGGCGCCAAAGTAACGACAAATGTACGCGCGACGAGATCCATCGTGTTTGGCATACTGAACGAGCGCATACAATCGCTGCTGATCTTGCAGTCGCTTGGCCGCTAAATGGCTGTCGTCGAACAGCTCTTCCGGAAAACCGCTCGTCAGTTCAAAGCACTCGGGTGGCATACTGCCTCGTACCACGTCGTGCCGGTCGAACATGCCGAGCACCGTATCCAGGCGGTGATCATGCTTCGAGCGGCACTGCAACTGCTTGTTCAGCCACTCGTAACCGAACGCACGCACACGTTCGCCATCGTGGTGAAGGTAGTCATATACCTGCTGGTAGAAGTCGCCGTTGGGGTTTTTCCACTCGATAAACTCCATCTGAATGAGCAGGTCACGTTCGTCGTACAACAACAAGCATTGGCTCGGCAGGCCATCACGACCGGCGCGGCCGATCTCCTGATAATAGGACTCCATGGACCCGGGCAGTTCCGCATGCAACACGTGCCGAATATCGGGTTTGTCGATGCCCATGCCAAACGCGTTCGTCGCCAACACCCACGGCGTGTCACCGGACATGAAACGTTCTTGTATTTGACGACGTTGGCGACGATCCAAATCACCGTGATAGTTCACGTGTGGCAAGCCGAGTGAACGGAGTTGAGCACTAAACTGCTCCAGCGTCTTGATCAGCGTAAAGTAGACGATACCACTCTCCTGCTGCGACTCACGCATGACCCGCTCGATGACTGCCAGTTTGTCGTCATCACTCCACACATCCTCCACCGCCAACTGCAAGTTAGGCCGATCGATGCCCACCAAGTAGCGGCGCACTTGCTGCTCGTCGAGGAGCAGTTGTCGCAGAATATCTTCCTGCACCTCAGGCGTCGCCGTCGCGGTTAATGCAATCGTGGGAGGATTCCCCAGCAGCTCACGCCACTCACCGACTCGTGAGTAGTCGGGACGAAAGTCGTGTCCCCATTGGCTGACGCAGTGAGCTTCATCGACGGCCAGGTAAGCGATCCGTCGACTGCTCAACGCGCTCACAAAATCCGACTTACGAAATCGTTCCGGCGTGACGTACAGCAAATCGAAGCGGCCGTTCGCCACATCGGCGTAACGCTGTTCCCGATCGGCACGAACAAGCGACGAGTTGATGTAGGTCGCATCGATGTGCCGGCCGCGCAAGGCGTCGACTTGATCCTTCATCAAGGCGATCAGTGGCGAGATGACCACGGTGAGCGGGCGTATTGACGCGTCGGCGGCAGTGGCACCCGCGAGTATGGCGGGGATCTGGTAACAGAGCGACTTCCCCATTCCCGTTGGCATGATCAGCAGTACGTGCTGACCCGATCGTAGACGCTCGATGACTTCTAACTGCGGCGCACGAAATTCACTGTAGCCAAAAACGTCGCACAACACCTGAAGCGGCGTTTCATACCCCATCCGAACCCCTGTTCTGAAAAGCAATTCTGCAGCGTTGGCGTGAGCAGGACACTCCGTCTGTCCTACTCTCCTCTCTCCCACCTCATCTGCTATGATACTCAT
>JAGQPK010000215.1 GCA_020426755.1 Planctomycetales bacterium | reverse complement strand
TAAGGCCAAGCAGGTGACGATGCGGCGGGTCTGGACGCAGCCGTTGAGTCGCCGGGCACCGCTCGTGTTCGCTTTGATTGGACTGAGCGTCTTTGCTTCACTGGCGACTGATTTCGGTGCGGCTCAAGCGGACGCGTTCTACAATGCGCTCATGTTCTGCGACATACGTACCTACTTGGTGGATCACGACGGGCTGCACCAGATCAAGCAGGGCCAGCTTTGGCGGCTCGTGACGCCCATCTTCTTGCACGGCAGCATACCCCATTTACTGTTCAATTGCCTCTGCCTCTATTCGCTGGCACCTCAGATTGAGATGCGGCGCGGCACCGTTTTTCTCGGCGTGCTGACGCTTGGGTTGGCAGTGGTCTCGAACTTGGCTCAGTTCATACTGGGTGGGTCGCCGTTCTTCCTGGGAATCTCGGGTGTCGTTTACGGCTACTTCGGGTACATCTGGATTAGCACCAAGCTGAATCCACGGAACGGATACTTGGTGGGCGAGAGCACGGTGTTCATGATGCTGTTTGTGCTCGTCTTGGGCTTTGCCGGCCTGCTGAACAGTTTTACGGGCCAAGGTGGTGTGGCGAACTGGTGCCACGCCGGCGGGCTGGTGGCCGGGATCGCCGCAGCCTTCGTGCAGCCGCGCCGCGGGTGACGCGGCCAGTGAGCGACGGATATCGAATCTCATTTGCCAGACGACTGGATCTAGCGGATGCGACGCTCCCTCGGCTTTGACCCCGCACTACTGTGATAGCTCGGCAAAGTAGCTCCGGAAACCGTTGATCGTGGGAGCGATGCTGGCTCGCTGTTGTAGGTCTTCGGCGTTCGCCACCACGGCGTGTTCGAGATCGAAGACGAGAATCGTTGTGCCCCCGTTATCTTGAAAGAAGATGGCGTAATCCCAATCGTTTGTCGCTGCGGTGGCGTTGCCCCAGTCGTAGCTGGCGTCCTGAATCAAGGCGTGCCGAGCGTGTACGAAACCTGGTGCGCCGGTCAGATCACGCTCCCAGCGAATCGGAAAGTTGGCGCCGCCAATTTCCAGGTAGTGTCCCATGCTACTTCCCGCCATCTCCGCCGCGCCAGTTGCGTCGGTTCGGGGTTCATCCGTGACGTTCGCCTTGTCCAACTTCAGCAGTTTGCAGCGCGGAGCCAACCGAATGCGACCGGCATGCTCCACCCCCCAGTGAGCGAGAACCTGCTGGCCCTGTTGATATTGGTAGTACCAGGCGCTGCTGGCCGCCACCACCGCGGTGGCCAGCATGCCGATGATGACCCAAATACCGCGGTTGGCCATTGGGCGATGCTCCCATATTCTCGATGATTCGATCGATCGGTATACTGACGCGTTCGCAGGACGGCAGTCCGTTATCTGCGATCTGTGTGTGGACGGAAAGGGGACTGCTCACCGGGCTTGCGTTCTCACCACTGACAAGCTCGGGCCGCTTGCCCACTCGACCGTCGCGAGCAAACTCTCAGCGGTCGTTTTGTCGGCAAAAGAATTGGAGTACAAAGAACAATGCCAGATGCATTTGATCCATATCGTGAGGCGCTCGTCATGGAAACTCGGACGATCTGGCCCGAGGGGTATGAAGATTTAGACGAGTCCAAGAAGCAGGAACTCTCAGCTCGCTTGCACGCCGATCCCGAGTCGGCGGGGAATCTGCAGTACATCCGCATCCATTCCGGATTCTGTCGGCAGATTACCGTGACGGAAGATGATGTGCAGCGAGTGAGCAGCTAACGTGTCGGGCTGAGCCCAGTCGGACGCGCCGATTAGCTAGAGGCGGCAAGCAGTGACGGGAATTCGGCAGCAGGTTGACGTCAGCTTAGGTGAACGCAGCTATACGATTTGCGTGGGAACCGGGCTACTTTCCCAGACGGCAGCAACTTACATGTCGCGCGGCGAGGCCGTTAGCCACGTGGTGGTGATCTCGGACGCGAACGTTACTGAGCATGCCGACGTGGTTGCCAAATCTTGGCAGGCGGCGGGTGTTCGTGTTGTTCGGCTAAGCGTACCGGCGGGGGAAGGCAGCAAGTCGATTGCCGAGGCGGATCGGCTGTGGCAGGAAATGCTCCGCTGCGGGACCGACCGCAAGTCCCTCGTTGTCGCGGTCGGCGGCGGGGTCGTCGGAGACTTGGCCGGGTTTGTCGCGGCGACGTTTGCGCGGGGCATCCGCTTTCTGCAGATTCCCACCACTCTGTTGGCACAAGTCGATAGTAGCGTGGGCGGCAAGACGGGCATCAACCTGCCATCCGCTAAGAACATGGTCGGAGCGTTTTGGCAACCGTCGTTCGTCCTGATCGACATCGACGTGCTGTCCACTTTGCCGGACCGCGAGTATCGCAGTGGCTTGGCGGAAGTCGTCAAATACGGTGTCATTCTCGACGCTGACTTTTTCAATTATTTAGAAGCCCATGCCGCGCAGCTCAATGCGCGTGACCCGGAGGTTCTGTGCACGATTGTTGCCCGCTGCTGCCGTCTGAAGGCGGATGTGGTCGAGCAGGATGAACGCGAGACGTCCGGCCTACGGGCAGTGCTTAACTACGGCCATACTTTCGCACATGCCTTCGAAGCAATCGGAGGATATGGTCAGCTCTTGCATGGCGAAGCTGTTTCGATCGGGATGGTGTGCGCATCGCGTCTCGCTGCAAGTTTGGGACGCATCGACGCGGCGATGACGCAGCGACAGGTGACACTACTACGTCAGCTTGACTTGCCCGTTGTCGTGCCGGATCTCGATCATCAACTGCTCTGCCAGGCGATGGCGCACGACAAAAAGGTCGAACACGGTCGTTTACGATTTGTGTTGCCCACGCGGATGGGACACGTCGAACTCGTGGCGGATGTCAATTCTGACTTAGTTGTCAACGCGATGCGTGACGGCAACTGATCCGCCCGAATTCTGTGCTTGATGCTAGAACATTCTCCACTCGCAGAACGTTCGTCTCGAGGTGCGTATGGATGCCGAAGCGCGTGCGCTGTTGCAACTTCATTTGACCAACGGTATCGGTCCGCGTCTCGTACAGAATTTGCTGGGCCGGTTTGGGTCCGCCCAGGCGGCCACGGCAGCGGACGCGACCGACCTTAGGCAGGTCGACGGCATTGGTGACGAGTTGGCTCGGGCGATTGTATCGGACAGCGATGGCGCCGTGGTCGATGCAGAATGTGAGCGTTGTGGGCGCGCCGGCGTCGAAATTGTTGCGTGGTCGAGTGCTGCGTATCCGGTGGGTTTGCAGGACATTCCCGACCCGCCGCCCATTCTCTATGTGAAGGGTCGGTTGATCGAAGCGGATCAGTTGGCGGTCGGAATTGTGGGCACTCGGCACGCGTCGCATTATGGTTTACGGCAGACAGAGCGACTGTCGACGAGCCTATCGTTGGCGGGTTTGACGATCGTCAGTGGGTTGGCGCGCGGCATTGATGCGGCGGCGCATCGCGCGGCATTAGCGGCCGGTGGGCGAACGTTGGCGGTCCTGGCCGGGGGCTTGAGCGAAATCTATCCGCCCCAACATCAGGAACTGGCCGCACAGATCTGTCAAAGCGGTGCGTTGATCAGCGAAGTGTCACTGGCCACCAAACCGCGACGCGGTTGTTTTCCCCGCCGCAATCGATTGATAAGTGGGCTGAGTCTGGGGGCGGTAATCATGGAGGCATCCGAACGTTCCGGCGCCATGATCACGGCCCGGATGGCGATGGAGCAGGGCCGGGAAGTGTTCGCAGTGCCAGGTCCCATCGATTCACCCAACTCGCGCGGTTGCCATCGCTTGCTCCGCGATGGTGCGAAACTGGTCGAATGCGTGGACGATGTGCTGGAAGAACTCGGTCCGCTGGTGATGCCGACAGTGACCGAGCAGGGCGAAACGGTACGCGATGGACGCGAACTCCAGTTGAACTCCCAAGAACAGACTGTCTTGCGCGCCATTGCGGATGACTCGCCATCTGTTAACGAGATCATCCAGCGCAGTGGCCTGCCGGTGCAACGCGTGTTGGCGACGCTAAGCGTGTTAGAGACGCGCCACTTGGTGCAGCGGATTGGTGGCGATCGAGTGTCCAGAAGCTGGCGATAGCGGAGAAGTTTGCCAAAAGTCGTTAGACACCTTAGTTAACTGAAAGACGCCAGCCGCGTTAGTTCGCCAAAAGGCATTAGCCGCGGTTCTCGGCGTGCGGTGAATCGGCGGCGGGGCAGAACCGACGCTAGCGCCTTACGGCGAACTGATTTCGCGTGCTGCAAATGCATCGGCCATTTGTAACCGTGCAGCAATCGGCGGATGGCTATGGAACAGGAACACTTCCCACGGATGCGGATCTGGATCGGCCTTGTTGAGCCTGGCGAGCTTCTTAAATGCCGAACGGTAGGCCGGAACGTCGTGAGTGCGTTCGAGTGCGTAGGTATCGGCCTGACGTTCGAAATGTCGGCTAAGTGCATTCTGCACGGGCTCGACGAGCATAAAGAAAATCGTCGTCACCAGGGTTAGCAATGGCAACGTGTAGACGGGCAGGTCCGCATACGACATTGTGTCGCTATGCTGCAAAACCCAACTGTGGATCAATTGATCGCAAACGAAGAAGCCTGCCAGGGAATAGGCGAGACCGATCGCGATCAGCTTCGTCACGTGGCGATGAACATGATGTCCAACTTCGTGTGCGAAGATGACGTCGATCTCATTTGCTTCAAAGCCATCCAGCAAGGTGTCTCCGAGAATGACTCGACGTGTCGCACCAAGCCCGGCGAGCATCGCGTTGGCCTTGGCCGTTTCGTCACTCATTGACATCCGATAGACGCCTTCCAAACTGAGTCCCGTACCTTGAGCAAGTTTCCCGAAACGGTCTTGCATCGCGGCGTCGTCGCAGCGTTCGATCTTGTAGAACAGCGGCAGGAGCAATACGGGCGCCAGTTGTCCGAGCAAAATGCTCAGACCAAAGTAGGCAGCCGCAGCCACCAACCACCACAGCGGTCCGGTGCGCCAGATGATCTGATAGAGCACAACCGTCAGCAGGGTTCCCATCAGTAGCGTGATGAGATTGCGTTTGAAATAACGCCACAGCCAACCGCCAAACGTTTGGCGACTCAATTGATAGCGGTGTTCGAGCAGATGCCCCGAATAGAGTGAGAGCGGAAACGAAACCACCATGTGGAGCAGTGTGATGATCGCGTACATCAAGCAGAGTCGCATCGTACGTTGCTCCCAACCACGAGCTAACAGCCAGTGATCGAGTGGTATGGCTAACAGGAATGAAGCGAGGGACAAGTAAGCGAGGTCGATGCCCCGGTCAAGCAGATCGCAACGGAACTCCGCACGATTATATTCCTTGGCTTCAGCCAGTTCGCTCGAGTCTAGTATCTCCGCTTCCGTTGTCGTACTCATGCAAGTTTCCTTTGGGCGCGATCGCTCGTGCGCGCTTGCCAAGTCCAATGTCGATCACTCGTCTGGACGACGCTGGTCGGATCAAAACCAAGTTCGGCGACGTGGGCGCGAACTTCCGCCAGATCCAGCGCTGCGTGTAGCGAGTCGGCAAACAACTTTCGTGCCGCCTCTGTTTCATCGTTTGTATACGTTTGAACCAAAGTCTCGAGCTCCGCCAAACTGGCGGGGCGGAGCAGGTCCCGAAAGAATAGCCCACCCACATCGCCAACCACTCGGATGGCTTCCTGAAAGGCGCGGGCGGGTTCGGGCAGATGATGAATCAAGCTATTCGAAATCACCCAGTCGAATCGTCCATCATTATAGTCGAGAGCTTTCGTATCGACATGGTGCAGCAGGATCCGCTCGGTCAACCCGGCAATTTCCACGTTAATCTTGGCCACATCCAGCATGCTGATTGAGAGATCGGCCGCCACGACGCGACAGTCGTCTGCCGTCCGACACAGGGCGATGGGAATCCTCGCGGTACCCGTACCCAGATCCAATATCTCCCCCGTGGGTGATCCCGCGAACGCGAGAAAGTCAGCGACGAATCGTTCGTTGACTGTTGCATGATCCATCGCGTCGTATTCGGCAGCGTCCGCAGGGGTATCCATGACTTCCGGTTCGAGGATGCGTGTCAACATGAGCAAACATGGCCCTTCGGATAAAATTCAACTTGGAGGTTAGCGCCACTCAAATGATAACAGTCCTTGAGGTGTTTGCAGCATGCTGCCGCGATGACAGCATTATTGAACAGCTAGAGTGTGCAATAATGCCCCACTTAGGGCAGAAAGACGCAAGTGAAATTGTGAATAAGGATTTCTGAAATACTGATTGAGGGAAGCAGCATGATCTGCGAGGAGTTGGCGGGCAGTCCTCAACTTCCGCTTCACCGATCGTCAATTCTCGATCCTTTGTAAGGACTGCCAAGCTGTGTAGGAACTTCCTTTCGCTCGACGATGGTAGCAGCCGCTGCTTGCTGCGTGATCTGAAAAGTCCATCTCGTCAATAACACGTGTCGCGGCTTGCGTTTAGTTGCGTTGTTGCCCTGTCACTCGGGATTTTTTTTCGTTCCGTTGTTGCTTCGGCACGTGGCTTGCAATTTACGTCTGTTCGAACCAGCGGGTTTGTGTCGCTTGCGACAGCTTTTCAAGCCGGGCGTTCGCCCAACACTTTGTTAAGTGTCATTGACATTACGAGTCATTTGCCGCCCTTGGTTGTTGTGCCACGAGTCGAGGATGACTTTTTTCGAACTCTTACCTCAAGGGGTTCGTAGGGAACGATGAAAACGGCAACTATCCAACGCAGAAAACGTTTGTCTGGACGTCACGTGGACTTGATTACTGATGAAGAACTGCTGGAGCGATACCGCGCAGGTGGTGATCGTGACGCATTTTCTCAGTTGGTCAGGCGCTATGAGCGTGAGTTGTTCAACTATCTGACTCGCTATACCGGCAGTGCCGAGATGGCGGAGGATGCGTTCCAAGCAACGTTTTTGCAGGTACACTTGAAGTGTGATCAATTTGAGTCCGGTCGTAAGTTTCGACCTTGGCTCTACACGATCGCCACAAATCAAGCGATCGACGCTCAGCGTCGCAATCGCCGTCACCGCGCGGCAAGTCTCGATCAGATCAATTCGCGTCAAAACGAGGAACTGGGGAGCTTGATGAACCTGCTGGAGTCCAACGAGGTTGGACCGGTGGACCGTGTGGAGAGTGAAGAGAGTCATCGTTGGGTCCGACAGCAAATTCAAGCGTTGCCGGACCATTTGCGGGCCGTTATAAGTTTGGTGTATTTCCAGGGATTGAAGTACCGAGAAGCTGCAGATGCTTTGTCAGTACCCGTCGGCACCGTGAAGAGTCGTATGCACGCTGCGGTGCTGAAGCTGAACGAAGCTTGGCAGGCGGACCACGTTGAGAGAACCTAAGAGTGTCAATGCCAGACGATCTCATTGGATTTGTATTGGGCGCTTTGGATTCGGCAGAGCACGAGGAAATTCGTCGCAAGGTCGAACAAGATGAAAACCTCCGGCAGCAAGTGTTGCAGGTGCAACGCAGCCTTGAACCGTTGCGGTGGGCAGAGGAAGATTTGGCGCCGCCAGTGGGACTGGCTGAACGCACCTGTCAGTTGGTTGCGGCTGTGTCCGGTGGAGTAGGTTCGGATGTCGGGTCGGCGATTCGCGATCTGCGAGACGAAGCGACGAACGACGATGCTTATGCTGCTGCCGATTGGTCGTCGACGGAGATAAATGATCCGGTGACGCGGCCAGTTCGCAGCCGCGACCCGCGCGGATCTCACGGTAACTGGGGTGCCCGCGAAGCTGCGGTGCGACAACGACAATGGTCGGTGGCAGATTTCGTGGTGGCGGCAGGCGTTTGCTTGGCTGCCTCCTGTCTCTTCTTTCCAGCGCTCATCAATAGCCGATATCACTTTCAACTTGCCGGTTGTCAGAACAACATGCGGCAGGTTGGCCAGGGTCTGATCCAGTTCAGTGGTGACCATGGCGGGTATTTTCCAGCCGCTGCCTCCAGCGGTCCTTACGCCGCAGCGGGTATCTATGGTCCGCAGCTTGTGCAAAGTAAACTCGTGCCGGACGGTCGCGTAT
>JAGQPK010000214.1 GCA_020426755.1 Planctomycetales bacterium | reverse complement strand
CCCCGCCGCTGACATTGTCTTCCGTGCCAAAGTAGAGCCGTCCATTCAAGCTGGCGATGGATCGAATCCCTTTCGTGGAACTGTAGCCGATCGAGTTTGCTTTGGCGCCAACCGCACTGGCTGGCACCGGTGACCAAGTCTCTCCGTCAGACGTTGAATACAACATCGGCGCGTCCGCCACTCCACTCACGCGCTCATACGCTCCGGCAAAGAGTTTTCCATCGTGCACTTCCAACGCCGCAATACTGCCCTCCGGCGCTGCCTGATAAGCAGTCCAGTTACCTGGTTGGCCATTCGTACGATAAACGTCACCTGCGCCGCCTTCATACTTGCCGACATACAGGTACCCGTTGAACGCTTTCATCGCATGGATGTGCTGCGGCGTGCCGCCAAGACCGCCAATAAGACTCTTAAACAGTTGCCAATCTCTGCCGTCGGTCGACCTGAAAATCTGGATCCCGGCCTGCGTCTTGCCTTTCTTAACGCCCAGGCCCAAATAGAGTTGACCATTGAACACCTCCAGCATCCCAGTCGAGTCGGGCAACATGTTGGGAGAGATGTTGACGATACCCAAATCGTCCCATTGCGTCCCGTTTGATGTGCTGAAGATGCGGCCTGCGGTTGCGTAAAGTTTTCCGTTTAGCACCGCCATGTCTTCTACCGCGGCGGGAAACTGTACGGGTGGCGGACTGGGTGCGTTCTTTGCGCCAAGGATGTAGACCTCACCTTGATCTGTTCCGACAAAGAGCTGGCCATTGAAAACGGCCATTGAAGTTCGGTAGGTGCTTGGCGGTGACTTCCATTGCGGGGTCACGTCTTCCCACGTTTTGCAACCTGGGTTGATAAGACGATAGATTCTCAGCGTCGGTGTATCGGCCGCAACGTAGAGCGTATTGTCATAGTGAATCATCCGGACAATGTGAGTGTGGCTCCACGTTGGGTTATGAAAGATCTTCTGACAGTTTAGCGCGGCGTTTCCGACATCTCCCATGAACAATGCGCAGGCCAATGACACACAGGTTCGCCAAAGCACGTTTAACAGACGAGTCCTTCTTGGTTTACCCGCGAAAGTTTCAGTCAACATGACGTTCCCCTTTTCCACGACTCAACATCTGCTAAACGATGCGCTGCTACTCCGGTATCAAGCGTAAGCCGAACAGGCCGAGAGGATGCTGTGGGTCGACGATCCCACCTTCGACTCTGGCCGTTACCTGCAGCAGATAGCCACCCGGCATCATGTTGGCCAGGTTGATCTCGAACTCCACGGCCTTCATCGGTTGCGGAGGCCCGGACGCGGGATTGGTGACGGTGACGGGCGACATGACACCCAGCATTGACATTTGGGGTGGTGGAAAAATTCGCGTCAACGTGTAGGGCAGTGAGACTTGCGCTGTATTCGCTGCGTCTTTTCCGTTAATGAAACCCGCGTATGTTAGGAAGCGATACTTTTGCGCTGGTAGCGGTGGTCCAACGACGATGAACGCGTTCACCGTGCCAAACTCAAGTTGCTGATCGTTTGCGTCCGGTCGAAGCGCGATGTTCCAACCTCCGCCTGCCGACGGATCATCGAATTCAAAGTCGATGTGACTTTGCTGGCGACCAAACGTCCACACACCGCGACCATGCGGCGGTTCGCTGCCGAGCGAGATAATGTCACTCTGAGGGACGTTCGGATTCGCATTGCTGACGTAGGTGTACGTCAAGGGAAAGAGGTGAGGTCGATGTTTGACCGGGTCTGCCTGCGGTGGAAAGACGGGACGCGCTGGTCCCCACTCGAAGTACAGATTAAGAGTTTGACCGCTTGGCAACGCGGTGACCTTCGGTAGTACGTAGTGGACGCCAGTAATTGGACCGGCGATGGTCAGCGATGCCGTACGTGCGCCGAGACCTACGTTCGTGGAGGCCAATTCCAAACCGAAGTACGGTGGCGCGTCGGGGCGGAATTCATGCAGAGAAACCCGGTACTCTTTAATTTCATTTTCGTCACCCGACACATCCCACTCGATGACGAAGGGGTCCGACGTTTTCCAGCCAGAGGTGACACGCACGTTCTGCAGCGCGAAGGTTGGGCCGACGGGCGGTGGCTTCGCGCCGTTTCCTCCTCCTCCTCCGCCGCTTCCTCCTCCGCCGCCGGGCAGAAGCCAATCTGGAAGACCGAGCCAGCCTCCAAGTCCACCGGGAAGCCCCGGCCAAGTTGGAATGTTGTCGCCAGGAAGCCAGCCTTCGTCCCAACCGCTTTGGGGTCCCTCGCCGGGAAATGGAGCAAAGTCTTCACCTTCTTCTCCGTCACTTGGACCATCGTCAGATAATCCAGGCTCTGGCTGCGGCGCGTTCGGCGCGTCCGCCTCTGGGACTGGCAACGGACTCCCGTCGATCGGATCAAGCCCCATTGCCTTGCCCGATTCCCAGACGCAGATCTCGCGCAAGCTGTGATTGCTATTAAGCACAAGCTGGCCGGCATCATCCAAGTGAGCCGGTGGAATTAGGCGAATGGTGTCGAGTGATTTTCGATCAAAGGGATAGTCTTCGCTGTCATAGGTGACCACGTCATTGAGTGTCACGACTAGACGCAACGGGTGCCAACGATCAGGTGTCTTGCCATACGGATGGGCGCTGGCCAACGTACCTAAGAAGTTGCCGCGAAAGTCGGCCGCTGACAACGGCCCGCTCAGCAAATCCAACTCGAACGTCTGCGGTGCTGCTGTAGGAGTCAACGGATCATCCCAGTCGGCCAGTAAGAACTTGTGCCCGCCAGTACGGAAGTAGATCGAGTTCCGCGTGTCAGCGCCGGGATGAGACGCCGTTAGCAGCGTGATACTCACCGATTCGACCGACGACTCAGCTCGCCACGAAGGGTCGAACGCCTCCTCCATATACCACGGGTACTGGCCGGCAACCTGACCATTCAACCAACGCAACCGGTGTCGCAACGGCCGCAGTTGCTTGTCGAGCTCCGCAAGCGTTTGAAGATCTGCCTCAGTAGCCAACTGAGCTTCGGCGAGCGCATGCAGGTCGTCACGTTTCGAGGTGAGTGGCGCGAGCTGCAGATTCAAATCCGCGATTTCGAATCGAACGTTTTCTAGTTGCTGGAGCGATCGCTGGTTGATCTGGTCGGCGGAGGCAAAAAGTTTGTCATTGATGCGAATCTCATAGGACTGCAGTGTCCAGTCGTTCTGGCCCGCTCCGATGAATCCGATCCTCGCGATGTCGGAGATTTGAACGCCCTGCAGCAGTTGCGCGCTCGTGCGAAAGCGGTCAACAGCCGTATCACCATCAAGTGTGAACGTAAACGTGGCACTCCCGCCGGCAGGTAGTGTTTGCTCCGCGGAAGATTCAGTTGGGACGGCGCCAAAGGGGATGATGTCGGTTGCCTCGCGCCCTAGCGGGTGCAACCAAAACGGAAACCCGAGGCCTAAGTCCAGCGCAACGGGTTCGCAGAGGTCTCCACCGTCGGAGCCAATTGTGACGCTCACCGTCATCCGCTGTATGGTGTCGCTAGGTTCCAGGGCATCGCCGAGTTGGAATTCTGCGGCAACCAGCCAGCAACTCATCAAGGACCAAAAACAACAGGCCGACGCGAATCTCTTGCAACCGTCTACGATCCAATGCATCGCCTTCCCCTTGCCAACGACGGATTCGAAACTCGAACCGCTTCGCCGGCAACGCGGCGGAAGAGACAACCAGCGTTTCCGGAGAGCTCAGTGAATTGAATCCACCACTTTGACACGCGGACCTGCGCGTGACCGTTTCACTCGACACAAACGTCCGCAAATCTAATACTGCAGAACGCCTGCGAAATCTGTCAGGTCTGTGCGAAAGAATGCGAAATAGATGCCGGTCGGGGGGCAGACATTGTGTCGCCGGGCGTCAGTCATGGTTCCTAGTTCGCCGCAAGGCGCCAGCCGCGGTTCTCGCCGAGTTTGGAACTGGCGCCGACGCTGGATTTCGGAATTCGTAACACTTCACTGTAATGAAGCTGAACAGTGCTTCGGAATTTGGAATGGACGCTGGCCACATTCATCAATCCAAAATCGCCATTCCGAATTCCTCAATCAATCAAGCGTTCGATAATCATCCACGACTTGTAGAGGTGGAACTGAAGAGTCCAGCAGCCGCATCGCGTTGGCATTTATCATGGCGTTTCTTGGCCAAGCGAGACCGATTGGTTCTAGCTCTGTCCAGATGGATTCTAGATCCCAGATTTGAATCACGTTCGTTTCAGAGCCAACCAGCAATTGCGCGCTGTCCGGAGTGAACGTGATCGTGGAAAGATGTTGAGGCGAACGCGATCGCAGGCTGGCAATCGTTTGCCATGACTTTGCGTCGAGCAACTGCACCGCATATCTTGATTCCGCGATGGCAACGAGTTGTCCATCGGCCGAAAAATCAACGGGACTGTGCAGAACGTCTGTTAGCGAAATCCTCCGCAGTTGTCGCCAAGTGCCAGCTTCCCAAATTCGATAGTCGTCGGTGGTGCCCGTGACCAGGGTGCGGCCATCCGGGCTAAACTTGCAGTTCGGATAACCACCTGAATGGTCCAGCGCCACGGACGAACTGCCGTCCAATGCCCAGACTCTGCAAGTGGCGCCCGCCGTTACTAACCATGCTCCGTTCTCGCACAAGTCAATACTTTGGATCGGCGCATCCAGTTGGCAGCGGAATGCTTCTTTATTCTTTCTCAGATCCCAGACGGCAACTTGCGTCGCGTTTTCCAAGTAGGCCAGGAGCCCATGCTGAACGCACAACGCCCCTCGGATCATGTACGCCGGCGCGTTGATCGTTCCTAGTTTTCGCGGAGCGCCGATTCTAAGACTTGCTGGCGAAAGAGCTAACGGCCAAGCGAGCACGCCGTTCTCAGAGATGGTGATTAACTCGCTCGCTTCGTCATAAAAGAACGCCGTGCGACCAGGCACAGGCAAGCGATGGATTGCCTGTCCAGCGCGCAAATCCCAAAGCCAAATCCCATCGTCACCGGTTGTCGCCATCAATCGTCCGTCGGATGAAATGCGAAGCGAATAGGGACCTTTGAATGTTCGGTCTTCGACTAGTTCCCGCATTTCCTCCCCGGTCGCGACTTGCCATATTTCCAAGTGAGGTTGCCCATGACCACGAATGACAGCAAGTTGGCTGCCGTCGTCGCTGAATCGATGCAATCGTCCCATCGCCTGACAATTGATCTCGCCAGTCATCGCGTTCCAAAAGCGGAGGGTACCGTCATGACTTGCCGTGGCCAACAGGTCTCCCACCGGGTTGAACGCAACGTCAACGACTTCTGCTTGATGGCCTTTCAACTCTGAGATGGGTGTCGACAACTGACGAATACTCCAGACTCGCGTCGTGTAATCCGAACTTCCGATTGCCAAGTACTGGCCGGATGAGTGCCATGCCAATGCGTAAACTGCCGCCCCATTTCGGATCACGCGAATGGACTGTTGTTGCTCAAGGTCATGAATCTGCACGACATCGGAATGCATCTGTCCGACGGCAAGATACCTTCCGTCAGGACTGAATTTCAGTTGCAGCGGACGAGAGCCCTCGGCGGCCGGTATTCGCTGCACGTTCGTTGTCGAAAGTTCGTAAACCACAATGGTGTTGTCAGGCAGCACTGCGGAAAAAAACCGGCCGTCCTTGCTGATGTCCATCTTGCCGCGAGCCGACGTCTCAATTTCGAGCGTCTTTGTTTGGTCGTTGACGCTCCAGACGCAGGTCACGGCGTCGGCGTCAGCATGCGTTTGGTGCTTCGCCAACAAGTAGCGACCGTTGGGACCGAACGCGAGCTGCGAGACAGGACGCTGCACTCCATCGAATGACATCAAATGACGGCCAGTTTTCAGTTCCGTAATCTGAATGTGGCCCTCGGCATCAGCCGTGGCGATGCGTTCGAATCGGCTATCTAACGCGATCACGCTCGAAGGAATCTCAATGCGCTGAATCCGTTTGACGTCCGGCAAGGACATGACCGCGATCGCTTCGCTTCGCAGCCGGATTCGCTGTTGTCCGGTGAGGTCTTCGACGGGGATAAGTCGCGTCGCGTTGCTTATCGCGGCTAAGGCTGCAAAGCGTTGGCCAGCTTCTCCGCCGTGACGCAGTGCATTCGCTTGCGAAAGATAGGCATCCCAAAGTGATTTCGTCTTTTCGCGTTCCGCCCGAACGACTCTGGCCCTTTCCGCGGCGAACCATACCGCCGAGATTGATGATGCGATCGTGATGCCGACGAGCAGAATCAGACTCCACAGTACAGCGGGGCGATGACGGCGCGACCACTTAACTATGCGGTCAGGGATCGAGGGGCGGCGAGCGCGAATGGGTTTGTTGTCCAGGAATAGCTTCAGATCGTCGGCCATGTCGGCCGCAGCGGCGTAGCGTTCTGAAGGATTCTTGGCCATTGATTTCTGAATGATCGTTTCGAGTTCGACAGGCATCGCTGGAGCGATTTGGCGTGGGGACTGCGGTTCCTCGCATGCGATCATGCGTATGAGTTCCTGGCGATCTACGTCTGGAAATGCTGGTTGGAGAGTTGCGAGTTCGTATAGCGTGGCCCCCAACGAGTAAATATCTGTGCGATGATCGACGACGACTCGGTTCGCTAACGCTTGTTCAGGACTCATGTACCGCAGCGTGCCCACTACATCACCAGTTAACGTCAACCCGGGAACGCTTTCAATTTGGGCCAAGCCAAAGTCGGTCACCCACGGCTTACCCGCATTGTCGATCATCACATTTGCGGGCTTAATGTCGCGATGCACGATGCCGTGTTGATGCGCAAAATCGAGTGCGTCGGCAATCTGCACTCCGAGTCGTGCGACCGCTTGAAAAAAATCAGGAGACTCACCGGTTCGCTGGGAAGGAACGGTGGTGCCCGCCAGAGTGATCGTTGCGACTGGATCGCCCTCGCTCACTTGTCGAATCGATTTGTCATCTCTCAACGACGAGATGACTTGACTGAGCGTGCGTCCTTCGATCAGTCGCATTGCGTAGTAGTAAACGCTGCGCTCACAGCCGACGCCAAAGACATTTACGATATGCGGGTGATCGAGCTGAGCGGCTGCAAGTGCCTCGTTCTTGAATCGCTGGATTTGGCGAGGGTCCAACACACTTGCGAAGGGCAATATCTTAAGAGCGACTCGGCGGTTCAGCGAAATCTGTTCCGCGTCGTAGACAACTCCCATGCCGCCGCGGCCGATTTCTGCGCGAAGTCGAAAATCTCCCAACAGTCCCGCGGAGAAGCTCGTCGAATGTGTAGGAGGGTTCTCCGTGTCGGCGTCTACTGCAAGGCTATCGTACGAGAGATGCCCTAGTTCGTTCATGGCGTGCAGTGTCGGCAAGAGTTCGCGTAATCGCTCTGCAAACTCAGGATGAGCGCCGGCTACTTCGTCAACGACGATTGGCTCGCCCGCTTCAATTCTTCCGGAAATCTCAAACAACAATCGGTCGAACTCTTGCTCGGAAGGAGTCGCGCGATCTTGCCGGCTTGTGGACTTAGCGGTCATAGTTCTCGCTCAAGATCGGCAAGTGCTTCATGCGCGCGTTCCACGGCGCGACGATAACGCGACTGGGCTGCAGCCTCCGAGATCTCAAGTGTCGCGGCGATTTCGCGCAGAGTGAGCTGTTCCAAGTGGCGCAAGACGAGCACTTCACGATCGATCGGCCCGAGTTCCTCCAATGCCTTACGCACGCGATCACACAGTTCACGTCGAACGGCCCGTCCACTTGGGCTTGACTGCTCGGCCACGAATCGAGTCGCTAAGTAATCTGCGGAAGGATCGATCCGCGCAGAATGGGCCTCCTGACGGACGCTTCTTTTTTGGGCGCCCAAGTGCTCGCGATGTACTTGGATCAGCCGTTCCCAAGCCAGCTTTCGCAGCCAGGCATAGGCAGGCAACTCGGACTCGATGGGAAAGCGTGGCAATCGCTTCGCCGCCTCGGCAATCGCGTCCTGAACGATGTCGGAAGCATCGACACGCGCAGCAACTCGCGGGTCCATCCGGACTTCGATCATACGTCGCAGTCGCGGGCGA
>JAGQPK010000213.1 GCA_020426755.1 Planctomycetales bacterium | reverse complement strand
TTGTGTCCGCCGGCGCGGCCTCTTCCGTTGCAGGTTCTTCAGCTGCAGCGGGTTCTTCTGCGGCAGGTTCCTCCGCCGGCTGCTCGGCAGCAGGTTCTTCTACCGCAGGTTCCTCAGTGGCCGGTTCTTCTGTTGCCGGTTCATCTGCCACGGGCTCGTCAGCGGCAGGTTCTTCCGCAGGCGTTTCAGCGGCAGGTTCCTCGGTAGGCGTTTCCTCGACTACCGGTTCTTCCTCGGCCGGTTCTTCGTCTATGGGTTCCGCGGCTGGTGTTTCGTCGGCGTCCTCGGTGGCTAATGCTGCCGTTGCGTCGGGAATCGAGCTGGCGGGGACACCTGCCACAGGGTCACCACCTTCCACGATGCTGACGACGTAGTGCACGAGATGCCAAATGGTATCCGGGTCGATTTCGCCGAAGGCCGGCATGGGCGTACCATTGATGCCTGTGTAGATGCGGCGATAGATGTCAATTGGACGTCGGCCACCGTGGAGCATGCGAGCTGTAATGTCCGCAGCCGGAGCGGGTTCGCCCCACGCGTCGTAGTTGATCTTGATTCGCTGTGCTTCAGGCAGGGCTGCTTGGTCTGCCAAGAATTCGGGGCTGAGCCATTCGGTTTGTCCCTTGGCATTCTCGCCATGGCACTTGGAGCAACCCAGCGTCAGAAATGCGGTGCGACCTGCGGTGACCGTTTCTTCGTCGTATTCCGGTTGAGCGGTGACGGGCAACACGACGGAGTGCTCCGCCGTTTCCCAGGCTTCTTGCACGTCAGTCAATGCATCCAAGAAGTCCCCGTCTTCGATTTCGTCTTCGGCTTCGTAGTCGGTTTCGGCGATCAAGGCCACGTTATATTCGACTTCGCCACGCTGACTGAGCGAGATGATGTAGTCGATCAAGTTGCTCAAATCTTCGTCACTCATCCACGGGAACGCCGGCATTGACGTGCCCTTGGCACCGCGGCGAATTGTGCGGATCAGGTCGGCGCGGGCCGGCTTGTAACCGTAGGGAGTCGACGTGAACTTGAACACGCCGCGGCGGTAATCACGCGGCTTGGGTCGCAAGTACTTTCCGGCGGGCCCGTTGCCGTCGCCCGTGATACCGTGGCAACCGGCACAGCGCGCCTGATAGACAGCGGCACCGTTTCGCACCGACAGTACATCCTGCACCTCTTCCAAATGCACGCCACCAAACTGCGCTGACTGTAACACGACAGGCGCCGCAGCGTCGCCTTCAGCCGGCTCCTCGATTTCTTCGCCGGGCTTCACAAATCGCGGGTTGGTCGGCTGTCCAAACAGGTGGACCAGCGCCTTTTCGATCTGCTGTTGATGGGCTTCTGGCAGCTTTTGCGTTTGTTCGCTCAGCACGTAGTCCGGAATCGGTTCACGTGCACAACCTGTGAAGAACAGACTGCCTGCCGCGCAAATTACCAAGGCGGCCACACGGTGCGGCGCCGACAATGCATTCCAAGAGAGTGAGCCCATGAAATTGAGTTCCGTCAAGTGGCCCTAGTTTGCACGAAAGTTGTTGCCGCCGAGAAGTTACGCATCCTGCGCTTAAGCGAACTGAGTCAGCTTGCAAGAGCGGGGAGATTGGGATTGCGATTGCGGTCCCAAAGTGTCCGACGGCGGAAAAGAGGAAACCTAATCAGGTTTGATGCGCGTTTCAATAGGTGTGCGGAAGAGCGCACCATTTTCGTTGGTTTACGCAGCGATTTGTTACAAACCCGCACACGGCTAAATTGTCGCACGTGTCGCATCACGGCGCCACAACCAAATGAACAGCACGCCGATCGCCAAACAGCTCCACTGATAGCCGGTTAAATTGCCCACAAGTCGCGCTTCGGGACGAATCATCTCGGTAAGAAATCGATAAACCACGTATGCCAAGATGTAGAGCTTGATCAACTGGCCACGAAACAGGCCTCGCTGCAAGAGTGCGGCCAATACGATGGCGGCCGTCAGGTGAAATGCAGATTCATATAACTGCGTCGGATGCCGCTTCACCATGTCAACTTGGGGAAAGACAACGCCCCATGGCAGTGTCGTCGGTGTGCCATAACAGCACCCGGCGTGAAAACAGCCCAATCTGCCGATTCCCACGGCGACCGGCACGGGAACGGCAAACGAATCACCCGTCTTCGTGCGAATATGGAGCGACCATTTCGCAATCTCGACGCCCGCGTAACCGCCCACCAGTCCGCACAGAATTGTTTTGCCGTCACTGAACCAAGCCGCGCCGCTGAGGAACCCTTCCCAATCGGCCAGCACGAACGGCAATTTCGCGCCCAGCATGGCACCCAGGAATCCGCCAATCGCCACGCCAATCCGCTGCGTACGCGATAACGGTAATGGTACCGGTATGAGGCGACTCACGAGAGTCGCCGCCGTCATTGCCGCTAGGATAATCGCCGCATAGCCGATCACGTGTGAGGAGTTCCTGTTGTTGATTTGTCGCGATTATCGTTCGCGCATCGGTAGTTCGCCGTAACGCGTTAGCGTCGGTTCTGTCCCGGCGCTGATTCATCCAATTCCGAGAACCGCGGCTAGCGCCTTTCGGCGAACTGCACACTGCCGCGGCTAGCGCCTTTCGGCGAACTACACGATTACGCCGCAGTCGCCTTTCGGCGAACTGCATCACCACGGGCGATCTATGAGCGATTCAGTTCTGGCAGCTTCACGTGTCCGTCGCGATAGAACAGATTGTATGCCGAGAATGGAATCAAGTGTCCGCTGGGCAGCACGTGATGCACGCACGATTTCATCAACTGTCGCACATCAAAGTTGTACGCGTCCATGAACGACGTAGTTGTAATCCGAAAAACATCCGCTGGGCTCAGTGTCTGCTCGATCGCGCGGCGAAAGAACTCTTCTGCCAAGCGATCTTCTGTCGCCTGCGCCGCGCCATGCTGTGACGCAGGCTCGCTTGCCGCAGCGCTCGCAGGCGACCCGGCTACCTCGATCCCCAGCAATTGCGGCCCGCAGCCACAATCTCTGCCGCAGGTCATGCGACCGAGATACTGCTCGATCAGCGTTTTGGCGTGTGAGCGATTGAACGTAATGCCATTGGCAAGCAGATCGAGATTCGCGTCGATATCGACAAAGCGTGCAACCGGCAGTACGCCGCCGCTGGATCGATAGGCATAAGCCAGCCAATGAGCGTTGGGGTGTGCGCATGGCAACGGCATGAAATCGCGCGCCTGCCACGTGTTTGACTGTGACACAATTGCGTCAATCACATCCGGAAAGGTCACTCGCTGTTCGAGCGATTCCGGCAACATGTAGCGCCCGACGTAAGTTGCTGGCTGGAAGCTGATCCCAGTGACCCAAGGGCGCTCAATGCCAAAATCTACGAGTCTTCCCAATTGACTAAGATTCACGCCCGCTTCGACGGTGCAGACCAACACCACACGTAGGCCTGCTTGGCCGAGTCGCTCGAGCGCACGCAGTTTGACGTCCAGCAGCGGTTCGCCTCGCAACGTGCCGTGTACTTGATCGTCGAAACCATCGAACTGCAAATAGATTTCCGTACGCTGTCTCTGCTCGGCGACCGCCGCCAATAGCTGATCGTCTTTGGCGAATCGCACACCGTTCGTGTTAATCATCACGATATCGATAGGCCGTTCGCAGGCAGCCGCGAAGATCTGCAGGAACTCGGGATGCACGGTTGGTTCGCCGCCCGACAGTTGCAGCACTTCCGCGCGGCCGCCTTCGGAAGCGATAAGTGAGTCCATGGCGCGGAGGCAGTCGTTGACCGACAGGTGCTTGCCGCCGGGGCCGCTTGCCGCGTAGCACAAAGGGCATTCGAGATTACAATTCTCGGTGATCTCCAGCACACCGATGCACGTATGTTGTTCGTGTTCGGTACATAAACCGCAATCGAAAGGACAGCCCAAGCGCGGTTCGATGGCCAGGCCGGGCGGGATCTTGCCGGGCAGGCTGTACTGCATCAGATCGAAACGCCGCACATCACTGCACAGAAAGTCGTCGCGCGTACCATGGACGCCACACCGCTTTCGCAAGTAGACGCGCCCACGCCGCTCGATGATCTTGGCCGGCACCACTTGGAGACAATCCGGGCAGACGCTTTGCGTTGTGCCAAGATACGCATAATCGCGAAAGATCGTCTTAGCTCGCATGCGGATCAGTCCTGAGTATCCCGCCGCCACCGATTGCGGATCGTAATCATCGCCGCACCCAAGTAGATAACGGCAATCGCGATACCGATGACGATCATTAAGGCGGACAAAGCATTTTCGTCGAGTCGACCTGCGGACAACGCCAGCCCGCCGCAGAACACGAGAAGTGCTGCCACCATGCCGGCCACGGCCGCGGCCAACCCGGTGATATAGATGCCAATGGTTGTCAGTACCGAACCAGCAACAAGCAGTGCGCGCTCACGATCTGAAGTTGGCAGGTGACGCGCCGCGCGGACTCGCAACACGAGCATCGTGCGCACGAACACCGGTAACAGCACCGCACCAACTGCGATGCCACCGCCCGGTGCGACGCGATACAAACCCAGCACAACGCAGATTGCCGTTATCAGTAGGATGATATCGACAATGCGAAACGTAAACGATGCGTCCTCAGTTTCAGCCAGCGATTCGTAAGCCGGTGTCGCTTGGACCACTTCGCCAATCAGAATCGCATCGATGGGCTCGTCGGCTTGCCTGCGACCGGACGCCGATTTGCCCGATCGGGGCGCCAGCTTATAGCTACAGAGCCAACAGTATTGATCTTGCGCCCGCCGTGTCGCGTGGCAGCGTGGGCAGACGTCAGTTCCCAGGGGTGGCGGAGTTGAATCACTCATCGCGCTGTTCCCGATTCTGACGAACGCTCCGTCAAGCGTCGGCTGTAGTCGACGGCTAAGCGTTTAATGCGATCGAGCAACTGTTGTAAGATTGCTCCCACTAGGAGTAGCGTGGCCACAAACATAAGTTGAGCGTAGCGAGGGATTGTCAGGTCGACTTCCCCATTACTTTGGTTCGGCATCCATTCAGGGAATCGTGCTCGCCCCAGTACAATCACATACCCGACGACTGCCAGCCAAGTCGCAATCCGTAGCAGTCGTCGATCACAACGGAGCGCTGTCATCGCGAGTATGATCACGTAGGCCACGACAAGCGGGCTGCGCGGTCCGCTGGCGATGCATAGCACCAAGGTTAGCAGTCCAACGTCGGCAGCCACTGCGACCAGCGGTAGCCAGCGGGGGAAACGCCGATTGATCAGCATCACATGAACTGCAACTGACATCAGCAGCCAGGCCACGGCGATCAGTGTCGCCTGCAAATGAAACTCGGCCGTCGGACGCGTGGCAACTTGCCAAACGCCATCCGCTGCTTCCGCCCCCGGCAGCCAGTTCCAGTAATTCAGTAGATGAAGCGAATAGAAAACCAGAATTGCCAGCAGGCGAAATGCGTTCACGCGCATTTCACCCAAGTAATTCTGCCATCGCTCGGTGATCGTCCAGATCTCATTGCCCGTCGACATCCCATTCCTTTGGCGTCCATAGGGTTTGTTAATGTTTCGCTCGGCGCGATTGAGGAATGATGATTGTTGAGTTTTGATTTTTGATTGAGGTAGAGAAAGCAGCGTACGCGCGCCAACATTCCTCAATCAGAAATCCGAAATCATCATTCCTAAATCCGCTACCAAACCAATGCGAACCGCGCCTGGCGCCTTTCGTCAGACTTCATTCGACGTGCTACAATCAGGGCCAACGGCCCGTCAATTTGCCACGTTTCCATGGCAGCCATCCGTCGGGCCGTTGGCCCTATTGCGTTCAACGTCACCAAGTCCCAGCCCTGCGGACTGGGCTAGGTAATCAGCTGGGGCGTTGCCCCGAAACATGCGCGATTGAGGAATGATGATTGTTGATTTGTGATCTCTGATTGAGGTAACGAAGCAGCGTACGCGCTACAGCATTCCTCAATCAGAAATCCGAAATCATCATTCCTAAATCAGCTACTGCCCGGCCAACTAGCCACTGCTACTTCGCAAATCGTTCTGCGACTGCGTCCCAGTTGACGACATTCCACCAAGCGGAAACGTAATCGGCGCGGCGATTCTGATACTTCAGATAGTAGGCGTGTTCCCAAACGTCTAATCCCATGATGGGCGTCTTGCCGTCGGTCAGCGGGCTGTCTTGATTGGCGGTGCTGACAACTTCCAGCTTGCCATTGTTCTTGACCAGCCAGGCCCAGCCGCTGCCAAAACGTTTGCCGGCGGCATCGTTGAACGTTTTCTGCAGGTTTTCCAAGCTGCCGAACGTCGCGTTGATGGCTTCGGCCAACCCGCCGCTGGGTGCTCCACCCTTGTTCGGGCCCATGATTGACCAAAACAGTGAATGGTTCGCATGACCGCCACCGTTGTTGCGCACTGCCGTGCGAATTGCTTCCGGCACGGAATTCAAATTCGCGACTAACTTGTCCACATCCATGGCCATCAAGTCCGGGTGCCCCTCGACGGCCGCATTCAGCTTCGTCACGTAACCTTGGTGGTGCTTGGAGTAGTGAATGTTCATCGTGGTGGCGTCGATCGAAGGCTCCAATGCGTCAAAGCCATACGGGAGCTTCGGCAGAGTAAACCCGCCTTCTGCGGCGCTGGCCGATGAAACGGAGTTCAGCGCCACGTATCCCGCAGCAACCGCGCCAGCGGCTGTTTGCAGGAAGTTGCGACGGTTGGTGCCAATCGTTGGATCGTGTGAGTCAGACATCAAGGGTCTCCCCGAATGTGTTCCAGTAAGTTAAACTGAGCCCGCGATTATACGGCCCAAAACGGGGCATCGCAAACGACCCTCCCCTCCGCCCGCTCCTTTCTGATCGGCCTACAACCAGCGAGCCAAGCATGTCTGACGGTGCCGCTTTGCCCTCTCGTGATGATTTAGCGGCAATGTATTTGGACGAGCTGCCGTTCACACCGTATCCCGTCCAAGAAGAGGCACTGCTCGCCTGGTTCACCTCGGACGAAGGGGTGCTGGTCTGTGCCCCGACCGGCACCGGCAAGACACTGATCGCCGAGGCGGCACTCTATGAAGCACTGAAAACCGGTCGCCGGGCCTACTACACGACGCCGCTAATCGCCTTGACCGAACAGAAGCTGCAGGAGCTCCGCGCGGCGGTCGTCCGCTGGGGGTTCCCGGAAGACTCGGTCGGACTCGTGACCGGCAATCGCCGAGTGAACCCGGACGCACCGATCTTGGTCGTCGTCGCAGAGATCTTGTTCAATCGGCTGTTGCGTCCGGAATTCGATTTTTCGGATGTCGTGGGCGTGGTGATGGACGAGTTCCACAGTTTCAATGATCCGGAGCGTGGCATCGTCTGGGAGTTTTCGCTTGGCCTCTTACCCAAGCACGTGCGTTTGATGCTGCTCTCGGCAACCATCGGCAACGCGATGGAGTTCATCCATTGGATGCGCCGCACCAACGAACGTAAGTTGGAACTGGTGCAAGGCGACGAGCGTAAAGTGCCGCTGTCATTCCGCTGGATCGGCGACGAACTGCTAAACGATCAGCTCGAGAAGATGGCGGAAGGCGGCGAGGAAACTCGCTTCACGCCGGCGCTCGTGTTCTGCTTTAATCGTGATGAGTGCTGGAATGTCGCCGAGCAACTCAAAGGCAAACGCTTGCTCGCCGACGGCCAGCAAGCGGCGCTTACCAAGGAGCTCGAAAAGCACAGTTGGTCGGGCGGTGCCGGACCTAAACTCAAACAGATCTTGATCCGCGGCGTTGGTGTGCATCATGCCGGACTGCTGCCGCGTTACAAAAGGATCGTCGAGCATCTGTTTCAACGCAAGTTGCTCTCCGTCACCGTCTGTACCGAAACGCTGGCCGCCGGCATCAACCTGCCGGCGCGAAGTGTTGTCCTACCCAATCTGATGAAGGGGCCGCCGGGCGACAAGAAGCTGATCGACGCCAGCAGTGCCCATCAAATGTTCGGCCGCGCCGGACGTCCACAGTTCGACAAAGAGGGCTTCGTCTTCGCCTTGGCGCATGAGGATGACGTGAAGATCTTGCGTTGGCGCGAGAAGTACGATCA
>JAGQPK010000212.1 GCA_020426755.1 Planctomycetales bacterium | reverse complement strand
ACGTAGTGGCCAATCACGCACAAACATCACCAGCAAGCTAACGTGAGAGTCAACAACATCAACAAACTCTCCGCGTCTCCCCGTCTCTGCGACATTGCGTTCCATCCTTAACGAAGAGCTGCAAAGACGCGGGGACGCAATGCGATATCCGCTGAGGCACGACCGCTACGTAGTGGCCAATCACGCACAAACATCACCAGCAAGCTAACGCGAGAGTCAACAACATCAACAAACTCTCCGCGTCACTCCGTCTCTGCGACATTGCGTTTAGCTGCAATGTAACGAGCGATGTGTCGGGTGGGTGTGTCTACACCACGTAGGTACCGAGCTGAAACGCAGCAACAAGATCATCCGCATCAAACTCGCCATCGCCGTTGAAGTCACCCGTATCAAATACCGAGTTATTCGTCAGCCAATCATCGTATTGACCAGCCTGAAAAACGGCAACGAGATCTGCTGAATCGAACAGCCCATCACCGTTCGCATCTCCCAACGCTCGGCGTTCGTACCAGACGCGTTGGTGCGGATCGAATACGTCTAGGTCGCCGTCACGGTCCATGTCGATCAACTGCGTCGCCGTTTGCGGCAAATCGAATCGCTGAGCATTACCCCACATGCCGCCGCCAAGGTTTTCGCTCCACACGACACCGCCTCCGCCACCGCGTGTCCAGATCGCATCACCATCACCGTCCCCATCAAGATCATCGAAGAACCGTTGTCCGCCCAACTTCTCCAATTCACTTGCGTCAATCGTACGTGCTGCTGCGAACGTTCTACTACCGAGATTTTCGTACCAGATGTAGTTGCCTGTTTGCAGCGCGACGACGTCGAAGTCGCCATCTCCGTCCCAGTCGACCACCACATTTTCCAACGCGATGCTTCCGGGCCTGCCGGTTAGGCGTACGGTTTGACGCTCCATGTCACCCGCCTTGAAGTCCAGTATCAATTGATTGTCGGCAAAGGAGATTAGATCATCACGCCCATCACCATCGACGTCCACGATGTCGACCAAACTCCCACGCAACAGAGCTTCGACTGGCGCGAACGTCCCGTCGCGATCAAGTCCCTCCAACCACAATATCTCGTTCTGCGACGCGAGCTGAAATGTGACATCAAGATCCCCATCTTGATCAATATCACCCGCAGCCAAACTCATCACGCCTTGAAAATCAAGAAAGTCCTTGACGTGCCCCAGTTCTCCGCGTCGCACGAAGTTGCCGCGGCCATCGATGTTCTCGGACCAGACGAGTCGCTTCGTGCAGTAGCCGTAACTCATATAGCAGTAATCGGTGTAATCCGTCGAGATAACATCATCGTCGCCGTCTCGGTCAACGTCGGCGATGATCGATGTGCCATAGAATTGCCGGGACAATGGAGCGAACTCAACCGGCTTCCCTAACTGTTGCGTCGCAGCATCGTAGAACTCGACGGCATTCACGTAGACTAAGTCCGCGGTGCCGTTTCCGTCGACGTCCTCCAGAGCCAGTCCACTATAGTTTGAGGGCCCACTCTCACCGGCCCGAAATTGCTCGTCCCCGTATTCCGAACCATCCAATTCGAACACCGAAATGCGATAGATGGTGCTCGGGCTAGCCGCGAAATAAAGACCAGCCATGTCCAAATCACCGTCTCCATCAAAATCGCCGGCGGCGATTTTACTGAAGCCATCAGTAATCGGCGGATAAATGATCTCACGCTGCGCTAGCGTCTGCGACTCGGCGTTAAACTCGTACCACGTCAGGCCTGGCTCCTTTCTCCCACCTAACATGAAGTCCAGCGTTCCGTCGTGATTCACATCCTCAATCACCAACGTACCGCTGTCATTTAAAAGGTGATGCGCGATAAACTCGGCGCCTCGATTCTCCCACAAACTCATCACGTTCCCGACTGATGCAATGATGTCCATATCGTTGTCGCCATCGACGTCGTAGATCGCTTGCAAGTAAACGCCCTGCGGTAACATTGGCTTGTGCTCAAACGTACCCTTGCCATCGACGTTTTCGTATAGTCCGAAATCGCCAGCTCGGCTCGAAACGAGATCCAGATCACCGTCGCCATCCAGATCCGCGCCTTGGATCAATCGTCCATAATGATTGATGGAGCCGGCATACCGCGCGATCTCCCGAGCGGCGGACAAGCTACCTCGGCCATCGAGATTCTCATACCACGCTAAGATAATCGGTGAGTCTTTCGTGCTGTTTTCAGGCCCCGTCGCCACCACATCCAGATCACCGTCTCCATCTAGGTCACCGGCAAACAGACCATCAACCAGCTGTCCGGTAAACATCAGCTTCGTGCTTCCAAAACTGCCGTTCCCATCGTTGGCACGCCAGACGTTTTTCGAAAGCATGTCGAGACTGCCGTCACCATTCAGATCCGCCAAGATCATCGATGGTAGAGCCGCCGCCTGAGCAGAATCGATGTCATGGATGGAAAAGCCGAAGGCGGTGAGTAGCTGCCGGACTTCCAGTGATTCAAACTTCACGACAACTACCCCGCTAGACATTTACAAAACCACTCGTTCGAGCGACAACACTTTATTCGCACCGTAGACGGAAACGATCCGTGCGTCAACAAATATGTCTGCCGAACACGGTAGCGAACGAATTGAATAGACTGGTACTCGTTCGACGACCAATGACGTAAGCCAGTGCAAACGGTCAGATCCTCAGAACAGCCAGGCAACCAACCGTGTCTCATAAGCTCATTCTCATCTTCATCGCAATCAGTTACCGAATGATTGGCGCGACGCCTTTGATTGCGTTGGAAGCAGAGCGTTCCTATCCGGAGAATGAATTGCATTCTCGTCCGGCGATTCACATCAGTGTGGGCCATGCCGATGCGGATATTGTCGGCACCGACAATCGTGCCCTGCAAGCCGCCGTCGATTATGTAGGCAACTTAGGCGGTGGCGTCGTCGACATCGGTCCTGGCGTCTACCTAATGCGTGATTCGTTGCATTTAAGATCGCGTGTCACCGTTCGAGGCTCCGGCCCGACAACGATACTTAAGAAGGATCGCGAGTTCCAAACGAAGCTGGCGGCCGATGGTGACTTCGGAGAGTTTGCAATCACCGTCGTCGACAGTGCGGGTCTCGAAGTAGGTCGGGGAGTCTATGTGGCTTCAAATGAACAGCGCAACTTCCATGGAGTTTGTGCCACCATTCTCAATCAGCGCGACAACTATTTCACGCTTAGTCGTCACATGAACGCTGACATTCTCATTAGCCAAGGCGGATTCGCCGCGACGGTCTACCCGATCATCAGCGGCTACGACTTGCAAAATGCCTGCATCACCAATTTGTCAGTCGACGGTAACATCGCGGCAAATCCCACAAAAGTTGATGGTTGTCGCACGGCCGGTATTTTTCTCTATCGTGGTGATCACTGTGAGATTCGCGACTGCCAAGTACGAAGCTACAACGGTGATGGTATCAGTTTCCAACAGTCGAATGACGTCACGGTCGAGAATTGTAGCGTCAATCACTGCGCGGGATTTGGGCTGCATCCCGGTAGTGGTTCGCAGCGCCCAGTCGTGAGAAACTGCCGCGCCCTCCAGAACGGCGACGATGGTTTCTTTTTTTGTTGGCGAGTGCGCGGTGGGGTTGCCGAAGGCAATCACCTGGAAGGTAACGGCGGCTACGGCATGTCAATCGGCCACAAAGACAGCGAGAACATCGTGCGGAAGAACACGATCGTGGGAAATCGTCGCGGCGGCGTCTATTGGCGCAAGGAAACCGCGCCCATGGCTGCGCACAACGTCACGTTCGAAGACAACTTGGTGCGCGACAACGTCGCCTGGGGACTTTATATCGACGGCAATACCAATGGTACCGTCATTCGCAATAACGTAATTGAAGACTCCGGCGCCGGGCTGCAAACAAAGGGCATCGTCATCGGCGCCGACGTTCAACAGATTGACATCGGTAAGAACACGATCAAAGCGGAGACTGCAGTGACGGATCAGCGCGGACAATAGCAGCATGAAGGAGTGAGGGAGTGACACAGCGGAATGCTGTCGAGAGATGGTAGTTCGTCGATCGACGCTCGGCACGGACAACGATGTGGCCACGGTCGTCCGCTCGATTCTCCGTTTACTCTCGACGATCCGTGTCTCTCGTGCTCTACTGAACCGTCCGCATTTGCTCACCTGATCCGCCCCCGCCGAGCTGCTGCCCTATGCGATCCTCAAACCAACATCGATTCGTGCCAATACTCGAGACGTTGGAAGCTCGCTGTCCCCTCGCCGCCGATCTGCTCATCACCGAGTTCATGGCGTTGAACACGCGGACGATCGAGGACGCCGAAGGTGACGCGTCCGACTGGATTGAGCTTTACAATGCCGGCGACGAAACGCTCGATCTAACGGGTTGGTCACTAACCGACGATCGTGAAGAGCCGCGCAAGTGGGTGTTTCCTGCAGCTCAGGTGGCAGCGGGCGAATACCTGATTCTGTTCGCATCCGGGCAACAGTTTGCCACGAGTCGTGATGCAGCCGGGAATCTACACGCCGACTTCAAACTGAGCGGTGCAGGTGAGTACCTGGCATTCATCGATCCGGCAGGCAACGTGCGGCAAGCGTTCAGTCCACAATTCCCTGCACAGGCAGCGGACATCTCGTACGCGCTGCGTGACACGATGCGGCGTGATGACGCAACTGCTTGGGGTTACACGACAGATCCAACACCGGGAGCAGCCAATCGCGATCCGATCTATCCGGCGTTCACTGCCGATACCGTCTTGATCAGCACGCCGGATCAGTCATTTACAGGTCAGCTCACTGTCGAATTGACTGCAACGCGAGCAGACGCGCCGATCTACTACACGCTTGATGGCTCCGAACCGACAACAACCGCCTCGCGATATACGGCGCCCGTGCAACTCACACAGTCGGCGCAGTTCCGGTCGCGAGTCATCGATCCTAATGCCACGCCGGGCGTGATCTCAAGCCGCACGTACCTGCGGCTGACTGACGATGTTGCGCAATCGGCGGCCACATTACCCATCGCGATCATTGACAACTTCGGTGGCGGAGCAATTCCAAATTCGGGCTGGAATCAAACGAATGCGGGCATACAACAGGTGCCACGACAGCCGGCTTCGCTCATGCTCTTCGAACCCAACGCACGGATCACTTCGCCGATTTACTCGCCAACACTTGCGACGCGAGCTGGTATTCGAGTTCGCGGCGCCTTCTCATCGTCGTTTGCCAAGCCTGGGTATTCGCTCGAACTGTGGGATGCAGCGTTCGACGACGATGCCGCACGCGAATTGTTCGAGATGGAGGAAGCGTCTGATTGGGTGATCTACTCACCCAACCCTGCCTATGACGAAACGTTGATCGACAACACGTTTCTCTTTGAAATCCAACGTCAGTTGGGTTACTGGACACCAGACTATCAATACGCCGAGCTCTATCTTAACCAGAACGGCGGAGACGTAGCGTCCGATGACTACATGGGTCTATATGCTTTTGTCGAGCGACCTGAACGAGGCGACGGTCGGATCGAGTTTGATCGTTTCGCAAGTGACGGCTCGAGCGGCGGTTGGCTACTGGAAATCAATCGCATGGATTCAATTTCAGAAGACGGCCAACTGCCGAAGAACTTTCACACCGCCGGTCCGGATGGAATTCAACAGACGCCGCGTGATCTGTCGAACAGTTCCAGTTTGGGTGACGACCTGCCGCGGCAATACAACGCCTACATCAACTTCGAACATCCAAATCCTAGAGAAATCGTCGAACCGCAACGGGTCGCGATCGAAAATTGGTTCCAGGAAATGGAAGACGTCCTGTATGGCCGCGTTGATGACGTGGATTGGACCGATCCCGTCAACGGATACGCCAAGTACATTGATGTCGATAACTTCATCGACTACTTGATGCTGAACAATCTGTCACACAACGGTGATGGCCTGTTACTATCCATGTGGATCTATAACCCCGACCCTGCCGGTGACGGCAAGCTGTCGTTCGGTCCGATGTGGGATGCGGATCTCAGCAGCTACTCTGGTTCCCCCACAGCGGAACTGATGCGCAATTCAAATCAGTTGTGGTATGGCCGGCTGATGCGTGATCCAGATTTCGTGCAGCGTTACACCGACTTGTGGTGGGAGCATCGTGCAAGCGTATTGTCGGATGCCAATCTCGTGTCAGTGATTGACCAGCTCCATGATGATATCGGCGAACTGGCGGTCGAACGCAACGGCATCCGCAATTGGCCGTCACGACTGGCGGCGATGAAGACGTGGTTGACGACTCGCGCTGCAGCGATCGACCGATCTTCGCCGACAGTCCCACAATCGACAGTTGCCGCGGGCACAGTCGAAGCGGGACAAGTACTCGAACTTGCTGCAGGCACAAATGCCGTCTATTACACGTTGAACGGCGAGGACCCGCGCATGTCCGGTGGCGATCCGTCTCCTAACGCAATCCTGTTCGATGCAAATACCCTCGTGACGCTCGATCATTCCGTCGAGCTTGTAGCGCGGAGCTATCGAAGCAGGCGATGGAGCGCTCCTTTAAAGCTCAGTTTTGAAGTGCAGCCATTAGCGAACGACGATCTAAATCGAGACGGGCTTCTCGATCAGGCGGATCTCGCCCTCATGTGCGCCGCAGTTCAAACTCACGATGCCAATTTCGACCGCAATGGCGATCAACAGACTGACCAATCCGATTTGCTCGTCTATCTGCAAGCTGCGTTCAATACATCGCTGGGCGACGCGAACCTCGACGGTCGCTTCGATTCGAGCGATCTCGTTGCCGTCTTTGCCGCTGGTCACTACGACAATGACGAACCAGCTGACTGGGCATCCGGCGACTGGAATTGCGATGGCCGCTTCGACTCGGCGGATCTGGTTGCGGCGCTTACCTTTAATGTGTGGTCCGAGTGAAGTCGTGCTACCCAGATCTTGGAAGTACGGTTTCAACTTCGGCACGTTCCAGTCTGCAACCAGTCACCGCGGCTCGACTTTAACGATCACGTAGTTTCTTGCGAGCGCCGTCGGCTGCAATTGCGGCAGTTAGGCAAAGCCGAGCAGAGAATCCAGTTAGGTCAAGCTGAACGGATCAACCACATTGGTGGCACACGCGGCTGCAAGTCAATGTATTGGCGATGACGGACGATCACTAGTAACGCGTGTCGATCGATCCTCAGGAGCCAGCTCATGGACCGCCGTAGAACATATCTCCGCAGCCTCTTGGCACTCCTCGGTGCCGCTTGCTTGGCACAGGCAGGAAGTGCCCAAACGCTTTACTGCGACTCACCGAGCTGCGGGTGCGAGGCAGCTCACGCCCCAGCGCCAGCCCTGCCAGAATTCGGTGGATGCTGGTGTAGCCGTACGAAGCTGACGGGTGATTGGCACGGTGCAAGAACTTCATTGGCAGCTAACGGCGTGCTCGTTGACGCAGATTCAACGCTGTTTTATTCCGGTGTGACGAGTGGCGGCGTGAGTCGCGATTTCGCATTCGCCGGACACAATGACTACGTTGTCAACATGGACATGGACAAGCTGGCAGGACGTAAAGGTCTATTCGTCAAATTGCGGGCGGAACATCGTTACGGTCAATCTCTGGTGGAATCAGTTGGAGCCCTGTTGCCCACTGCTGTTTCCGCAGATCTACCTGTCGCAGACAGTCAGAACGTGTATTTGACAAACGTCTTGTTCACGCAGGCCCTGTCCGAGTCCTTCGCAGTATTCGCCGGCAAGATGGATACGTTAGACGGCGACTTGAATGCGTTCGCCCATGGCCGCGGCAAAAAGCAATTCTCGAACGTGGCCTTCGTCGCCACGCCAATTGCACTCCGGAGCGTGCCCTATTCGACGCTTGGTGCCGGTTTCGTGATCCTGGACGAAGGAGAACCGATTCTCACGTACACGATCTTAAATCCAACCGATACGACCAAGACCAGTGGCTTTGATGAGCTGTTCGAAGAAGGTGTCACGATGGTGCTGGAAGGTCGTGTTCCCACCAACTTCTTCAACTTGCCTGGCCATCAACTGTTGGCTGGTACGTGGAGTAGCCGTGAGTACATCGCGTTGGGCCAAGATCCACGCA
>JAGQPK010000211.1 GCA_020426755.1 Planctomycetales bacterium | reverse complement strand
CTCTCGCCTCCAGTTGCCCGATCAGCCCACGATCTCCGCATTGGGTGGCCGAACGCCGCTGTTGGTCGGCGCCGCAGGATGGCCTGCGCACGACCAACTCCGGGCCGGCCATGGAGTATAAGCAAGGATCGCGCAGGCCGCGACCGGAATTGACACGATATGTTCGGTTCGTTGTTCGGCCGCAGCAACTCCGCTATAGTAGGCGCGACCTGCGACTTACCTGCCTCAGTTGTTGCGTAAGCGTAGACACCACGATTTGAGAAACGATTTGAGAAATTGGGCGGCATTCGCCGCAGTGGCAAAATTGGCTTTTGGTGACCGTGCCGTATGAGTTACGATCCGCGCTATTTGAGCGGCATTCAGTATTTTAATGACTGCGAATTCTTCGAGGCGCATGAAGTTTGGGAAGAGTTGTGGTCGGATATCCAGGGGACCCCGCGACGGTTCTACCAAGGCCTGATTCAAGTGGCGGTGTGCCTCCATCACTTTGGCAACGGCAACCTGCGCGGTGCGCGGAAGTTGTACCACAGCTCACGCGGCTACCTGACCGAATACCAACCGATCCACGAGGGTCTCGATGTCACCAAACTGCTCGCTCAGCTCGAATCCTGCTGTGCCGAACTGACTGCCTCGGATGAGATTTCAGGCATCGAGATCGATCCGGAACTGATCCCGGAAATCCACTTGGATCCCCCCCCGAGCGAGACACATGACCGGTAGTGAGTTGCTTCCCCCAGATTTTGGCGGCATCGTCCGGTTGTTTCCCTTGCCGGATCTCGTCATGTTCCCGCACGTCGTTCAACCTCTGCGCGTCTTCGAGCCACGCTACGTGCAGATGTTCGAAGATGCGCTGGATGATGATCAGTTGCTAACGATGGCGATCCTGCAACCTGGCTGGGAGCGGGACTACGAAGGGCATCCACCGTTGTTTCCCACGCTATGCGTCGGTCGCATCCTGTCGCATAGCCAACAGCCGGATGGAAGCTACCACCTGTTGCTCGCGGGTGCCGCACGCGCTCAATTGATGCAGGAGCTCGACTGCGACACGCCCTACCGTCAAGCGGAAGTCGAACTGCTACCTGACGCGGAAGACGGTGATACGGACGAGTTGACTGCGCTGCACGCTCAGCTTTTGCGGGCCTTTCGCAAACTGAGTCCCGAAAGTGTCGGCGCGAATCATCCGCTCCAGCAGATGCTTGAATATCAAGTCGGTCTCGGCGTGTTGACAGATGTGATCGCCTTCGCCGCACCCTTGAAACGGATTGACAAGCAGTATCTGCTGGGCGAGCTGGATGTAAAGAAGCGGGCCCTACGGGTGATTCACCACCTGCAGGAACTCCGCGCCGCCACACCCCACGACGGTCCCGCGGCCTTTCCACCGTCGTTTAGCGACAATTGACCACGGCACGGGCCGAAGCTGGCCCACTCGCCCAAACCGCTCCTTTACCGTACGATGGGATGCTTGTGCATTGCCAAAGCGAATCAGTGGGGCGTGGTCTACCATCGCTAGTCATCGTTTGCCGTGACCCGTTAGCGGCGAAATCGCAGCCAGCGTCCTATGACCCCAGCACTTGGCTGATCGAATGCGCACGACTGGACTGCCATAGCTCGATTTTTGGGCGCATCCAAATCCCTTAGCAATAGCTCGCCCCTACGCGGAGACGTTCAATGTCAGCAACCGGGCCCGAAGACCCGTGCGGTGCAACTTCCTCGCAACCCGCCCCTCACTCAAACGTCGATCTCGCCCGCATCGAACGCGCGGTTCGAGAGATCCTGGCTGCCGTCGGTGAAGATCCCGACCGCGAAGGACTACTGGAAACGCCCGCTCGCGTCGCTCGGATGTACGCCGAGATGTTCCAGGGGCTGCATCAAGATCCCGCAGTACACCTACGGAAGTTCTTTCACGAGAAATACGACGAGGTCGTACTCGTTCGCGACATCCGTTTCTGCAGCATGTGCGAACATCACCTATTGCCATTCACCGGCGTAGCCCACATCGGCTACGTTCCCAATGGCAAGGTGTTGGGACTGAGCAAATTGGCGCGAGTTGTGGAAACCGTTGCCCGTCGCCCTCAGGTCCAGGAACGCATGACCGAACAGATCGCAAATCTGTTGGTCGATGAATTAGATGCCAAGGGTGTGGCAGTCATCCTCGAAGCGACTCACGCCTGCATGACGATTCGCGGAATTCGCAAGCCGGGCAGCATGTGCGTTACATCGGCCATGAAGGGCATCTTCCGCTCGCACCTCTCGTCTCGTAGCGAAATCATGCAGCTCGTCTACGGCGGCGGAAAGTACACGACGGGTTGATCGACGATGTTGTGGCAAATCCTGGTCGCATTCCTGTTTCGGCTGTCCGGTGGTTTGGCAACCGCCATGGCGGTCACATCGTCGGATTTGGTCACGCCCGGTTTCTTTCGCGTCCACTTATGGGTCGCGTTAGGACTCAACTCATTCGCAGCGGTGCTCGCCTACCTACTACCCGAGTTGCCTCAACGCGGCCTGGTCGGCGGCTTGGCTGTGGCGGGAGCGATCGCCAGCTACGTCGGCGCGGTGATGTGGCTGTATGAAGTCAAACGTCCGGGACGCCTGTTGCTGATCGTCGTCGCGGTGCTCAATGTCTTCGGCGGCGCTTACTTGGCGATGGCCGGCAGCGAAACGTCGGGCGACTGGCTGGCGGCCGTCGATACGCTCACGGCCGCCATGCTACTTGGCTTCACGTTCACCGCGATGTTGCTCGGACATTGGTACCTCAACACTCCCTCGATGAAGCTTCAACCGCTCCAAAGGCTGGTCCTGCTGATGGTCTGCGCGACGTTGATTCGCGGTTTGGTCGCGGTCGGCAGTACGCCGCCGTTGGCGGGAATGTTGGATGCTGGCCGCTCAACCATGTTAGCGTTCGTGGCGTTGCGCTGGCTGGCGGGGCTGATCGGCATACTCGGCCTCGCCGGCATGACGTGGCAGACACTTAAAATCCCCAACACGCAAAGTGCGACCGGCATTCTCTATGTCGCCGTGATTTTTGCGTTCCTGGGCGAGCTATCTTCTCAGTTGCTGTTAATTGAAGCCCCGAATGCGGTATGATGACAAACATGTTGACGCTCACCGCTCGCTGCCCCTACTGTCAGGAAACGTTTCGCACGGCATTGCAGGCCGACACACCAGTCGTCTGCGGCCATTGCCAAAAAGAACTGCAACCGCGTTGCCCCGATTGGCTGTTGAAGGAATCCGGAGAGGCGAATTCAGCGGCGGAGCCAGCGCCCGTACGTTGCCTGGCCTGCCCCAGCACCGAGCTGTTCGTGCGCAAGGACTTTCCTCAACAACTGGGCGTTGCCATCGTCGCGACGGGCTTCTTGGGCAGCAGCATTGCCTGGTACTTCCATCAAATTATCGCCAGTTACGCCATTCTGTTTGTAACGGCCGGCATCGATGTTGTGCTCTATTTGCTGATGGGCAACGTGCTCGAGTGCTATCGGTGTCACGCTCAGTATCGTGGGCTAAGCTCCCTCGAAGGACACGAGGGCTTCAACTTGGAAACGCACGAACGCTACCGGCAACAGGCCGCCCGCTTGCAGGAAGCTCAGGCACCGGCAACCAAGTCAGCGCCCTCCGCACCTGCAGCTTCGACCATCTCTGAATCTACTCCTTCCTGATTTTCCTGCTCCGCGTCACACGAGTCATCGGCCTTCCATCTCGGCAACTGGGCAACATCCGGCATGGATCAAGAACGCGAGCGAGTTCAGGCGGATCTGCGCGGCTTGCTGGAGGGCGAGATCCGTTGCGACGATGCATTCCTGCAGATGTATTCCAGCGACGCGAGTATCTTCGAGATCAAGCCGCTGGGTGTCGTCCGTCCGCGCAACACGGCGGACGTGGTGGCTTGCGTGCAGTATGCGTCGGAAAACCAATTGCCCATTCATGCTCGGGGAGCGGGAACCGGCCTGGCAGGTGAATCACTGGGCCGCGGTCTGGTACTCGATTTTTCACACGCCATGCGGCGGATCCTGCAAGTTGATGCCAACAGCGTTACGGCGCAGCCGGGAGTCATCCTAGGCCGGCTCAATGAACAACTGGCAGCACAAGGTCGTTGCTTCGGCCCGGATCCAGCCAACCGCGCGGTGACCACCATTGGCAGTGTCGTTGCCATCGACGCCGGTGGCAGCCATTGGCTCCGCTATGGTTCGGCGCGGCGCCACGTAAAGTCGCTCAAGGTCGTCTTGGCAAACGGTGAAACGCTCACCGTCGGGCAACACAGTTGGCAAGAGTCGCTTCATCGCACCGACACCCTTTCCATGTTGGTACAGCGCGTCGGTCAGTTGATTCAATCGAATAGTGGACTGATCACACAATATCGTAGTCACGCCCCAATCGATCGTAGCGGCTATCGGTTGGATGACGTGGTCGTTGGCGATCAGGTCGATCTGGCCCGGCTGCTAGTGGGTTCCGAAGGGACGCTGGCGTTGTTCACCGAAGCGACCTTGGCCACCGAACCGCTGCCGCGCCATCGGGGCATTGTGTTGTTGCTCTTTGACCGTTTGGAAAGTGCCGCCAACGCGGCGATTGAATTGCCGCGTCTGGGAGTGTCGGCCTGCGACCTGATGGATCGACGCTTGTTGAGGTTGGCGTGTGAATCGGACGCTGCCTATGAGCTGTTGCTGCCGCCCGAAACCGAAGCGATCCTGCTGGTCGAAAAAACGGGCGACACGGCAGCAGAAGTTCGCGAGGGCCTCGCGCAGGTTGTGCATTTGATTCGACGGCGGCGACGTTTGGCATTCGACGCCAAGACGGCGGTTGAGCGCGATGACATCGAGCTCTTCTGGCAGCTACCGCAGCGAGTCGTGCCCACGCTGTATCGGCTCAAGGGCTCCACCCGACCTCTGCCATTCGTGGAAGACATTGTTGTACCGCCGCCCGAGCTGCCGGCGTTCTTGGTGTCGCTGCAAAACGTATTGAAGAAGCATCAAGTCACCGCGTCGCTGTACGGTCACGCCGGGCATGGTCAGCTACACATCCGGCCCTTCCTCGATTTGTCCGATCCGGAACACGTGCGCCGAATGCAGCACTTGGCCAGCGATCTGTATCGCGAAGTGCTCAACGTGGGTGGCACGGTCAGCGGCGAGCATGCCGACGGACTCAGCCGCACCTGGTTCCTACGCGAACAATTCGGGCCACTCTATCGCGTCTTCGAACAACTCAAACGGATCTTTGACCCACAGAATATCCTCAACCCCGGCAAGATCGTCGATTCGCAAGGCCAGTCGCTAACGCAGAATCTACGCCCCGTCAGTCCGGCTGGCCAAGTTCGCGACGTGCTGTCGGACAGCAGTGACCCGGATGGCGTGTTGTTGACAGCCAGCACGGCGAACCCCCTGGTGCAGCTCGAATTGAATTGGTCGCAGAACGAGATCATGCAGGCCGCCCGCAGTTGCAATGGTTGCGGCGGCTGTCGGAGTCAAGCCGATGCCGAACGGATGTGCCCGATTTTTCGATTTGCGCCCTCGGAAGAAGCCACGCCCCGCGCGAAGGCGAACTTGATGCGAGCGTTCCTGACCGGCCATCTCGACGCTTCACTGCTCAAATCGCCGGCGATTAAGGATCTAGCCGATCTGTGCGTCAACTGTCACCAGTGCCGAATTGAGTGTCCGGCTAACGTGAACATTCCGCGGTTGATGGTCGAGTGTAAAGCGCAGTACGTGACCGACAATGGGCTCTCGACCTCGGACTGGATTCTCTCGCGGCTCGACACGTTCGCCGCTTGGGGCAGTCTGATTCGGCCGCTCGCAAATTGGGCAATTGGCAATCGCACGGCGCGCTGGCTGATCGAAAAATTGACGGGAGTCGCCCAGGGCCGCAAGTTGCCGCGTTTGGCGAATCGCAATTTTCTGCGTCAAGCGGCGCGTCGCAAGTTGACACGACCCAGTCGGCGTACCGGCCGCAAAATCGTCTACTTTGTCGACGTCTACGCGAATTGGTTCGACCCCCAACTTGCCGAAGCCTTTGTGGCGATCATGGAGCACAACAAAGTCGGTGTCTTTGTGCATCCACAACAACAGCAGTCAGCGATGGCGATGATCTCAATGGGTGGTGTCGAGAAAGCGCGCCGCATTGCTGCCTACAACGTTGGGCTGTTGGCCGATGCGGTAAGACAGGGTTATCACATTGTTGCGACAGAGCCGTCCGCTGCGCTCGCCTTGACTCACGAATATCCGTACCTTGTCGACGACGAAGATGCCCTGCTAGTGGCGACGAATACGAGCGAAGCTTGCAGTTACCTCTGGAAAATGCACCAGCTAGGCGACCTCGAACTTGACCTCAAGCCAGTCAACTTGTCAGTCGGTTATCACGAACCGTGCCACGCGCGGGCGCTCGATCCGTTGTCGCCAGGAGCCAACTTGCTTCGCTTGGTTCCAGGCCTTAGCGTGACCGAATTGAACTCCGGCTGTTCCGGAATGGCCGGCACATATGGCATGAAGCGCGACAACTATCGCAACAGTATCCGCGCTGGCTGGCGTTTGATCTCCGCCATGCGGTCGCCGGCGATTCAAGTGGGCACCACCGAATGCAGTTGCTGCAAGCTGCAAATGGAGCAAGGCAATCGCAAAGTGACGGTGCATCCACTCAAGCTGTTAGCGTTAGCCTATGGACTGATGCCCGATGTCGCGCATCAACTGCAACCTCTCAACGAAGACCTGGTCGCCCGATGATTGTGCACGTTCGTTTATTCGCCGCGGCGCGAGAGTTGGCGGGCCGCGAAGTCGTCGAGATTCTCGTCGAGGAAGCCCTGACGGTCGGCGATCTCCGCGCGCTCCTGGCGACCCAGGTGCCGGCGTTGGCCCCGCTGTTGCCGCACGTTCGGCTCGCGGTAAACTCGTCCTATGCCAGCGACGCGACACAAGTTGCCGCGGGCGACGAGGTGGCTTGCATTCCGCCTGTCAGCGGCGGCTAACCACCGAATTCTGATTGAACCGCGCTGGTTGACACGAGGACACACATGATTCGACTCACCGACGCACCACTCGATAGCCAGACCGGAATTGCCCAAGTCCAGTCGACTCAAGCCGGAGCCGTTGTGCTGTTTCTAGGGACGACTCGCGAGTTCACACGTGGCCGCCAAACGCTCACGCTGATTTACGATGGCTATCGAGAAATGGCTGAACGCGAGTTGCAACGGCTCGAAACGACTGCCAGCGAACGGTGGTCGCTGACCGCGTGCTTGATCGAACATCGTCTGGGCGAAGTGCCGTTGGGTGAGGCGAGTGTGTTGGTGGCCGTCAGCAGCCCCCATCGCAAAGACGCGTTCGAGGCGGCACAATGGATCATGGACACGTTGAAGCAGGACGTGCCCATCTGGAAACAGGAACATTGGGCCGACGGTCAAGTCGAATGGGTCCATCCGGGCCTGCCGCCCGCCGAATAGATGGCGGTGGCTGGATGTGCTGGGCACCGACCGAATCCTGCGCCCGAGCCCCGTCACGCTCCCTGCGCGATTACACGAGCACGCTCATTATGTCGAACTTGCCACCCGATACACCCGCCGCTCCGCCGCAGTTACGGGACACGTTCGGGCGAGTCCACAACAGCCTGCGGATCAGCGTCACCGACCGCTGCAACATCCGTTGCTTCTATTGCATGCCGGCCGAGAATGTCCAGTTCAAACCGCGTGAAGAAATTTTGTCGTTCGAAGAAATCGTGCGACTCGTCCGCGCACTCGTCCCCCTGGGCGTAGACAAACTGCGTTTAACCGGCGGTGAACCGCTCGTGCGCGCAGACATTGTCGAGCTTGTCGAGCAGCTCGCGCGGTTACCCGGTATTCGTGACTTGGCGATGACGACCAATGGGTTGCTGTTGGCCGACACGGCCGCGGCCCTGAAGCGCGCCGGGCTACAGCGTCTGAACGTCAGTCTCGACGCTCTGTCAGAAGTCAACTTTCAGCGTGTCGCGCGGCGACCGGGCGTGCACCGAGTCCTGGAAGGCATTGCAGCTGCTCAGGCTGCCGGCTTCGAGCGCATTCGACTTAATGCCGTCGCGATTCGCGGCATCATCGAAGAGGAAGTCGAGCCT
>JAGQPK010000210.1 GCA_020426755.1 Planctomycetales bacterium | reverse complement strand
AGCTGCGTGAAGTGGAGGCCATTGACGGGAGGGGGAACTGCTCGTGTCTTCTTTGAATTGTCAACTGAGTGCCATTAGCCATTAGCCATTAGCCATTAGCCACGGTTCTCGGTATTGGATGGATTAGCGCCGCGAAAGAACCGACGCTAACGCATTACGGCGAACTTTCTCGCGGGATGGCAAACTGCATCACGGCGCGAGCGAATTTTTGCGAGTTACGGCCAACGGCATCACCGCGAGAGAGAACTTTCTCGCGTAGCGCCGAACACTAGTCAAGCAACTTTAGCGTATCGGGCACATACGTACCATCATCGCGAGCTTCAGCAGCGATCTGCAGATAACGGCTCACGACACTTTCATAAGCTGCCCGCGCGGCTGGTCGCTCCGGCTCCGCGATGAACCGATGCCGCGTGTGCCAGAGTCGCCGCGCCGACTCGGCGCACCAGACCGCACTGCCACGTGAGGCTCGAATCGGTGCCTGCTCTACCAACACATTCACCGGATTCGTATGTAATTGAGGAAATTGTCGCAGGGCGATCCAACTACTCTCCGGCACGTCCAGATCACACTTGAGCTCATGAGTCTGGCCGTCCGCCGGAACCTCGACTTGATAACGAACTTGACCGTTGACGACTATTTCGACTAGCCGCGTGCCGCCTCGTGTCGTGCCACTATCCCGCGGCGCATGCAACGTCACCGTGTCGCCCACCATCCGGCGACCTTCCGCCGGCTGCAACGTGCCATACGCCACGGCTGTCGGTTGCTCGGCCGCGAACGCAACAACCGCCCGTACCTGCACTTGGCCAGGCTGTGACAGCGTCACGTCACCCTGCCCCGGCGTTTGACCGTTGACGGCAAATTTCAATGCATGCGCATAGCCGTCTGATATGTAGCTGCGGCCGGCAGCGACGCCCGCACACCAGTTCGCAAAACTCACGTGCTCGATTTGACCAAGTTGGACGTACACGCGACCTTGTCCCACGCGGCGACTACTCATGCACGGAAAGTCGGTCTCACCGCTCAGCTTGAGCGGAAAGCCACAGTTGAGCAGGTGGTACCACGTGTTCCATTCGGGAATTCGCGCCGTATCCATGGCACTAATGAAATCACACACACCTTCCGCGGTGCTAACAAAGATCTCCATCGCACCGCCGCCGTCGAGCGCAGGAATCGCCAAGTTGGGAAGTTGATCAGCCGCTCGATTGGCTGCTTCTTCCAATTCGCGACGCGACAGCGATCCATTATGATCCCGATCGACATCGTCAAACGATTCCGGCAACAACGCCCTGGCAGACTCCTCGCGTGACAACATCTCGTCATCGCTGGCATCACGTGTCGCCAGGAGCCATTCAGCCGTTTGCCGCGGATCGACCGACAGCGCAGAATGCGGATAGCCGGTGATACCGCCCTGCTCTTTCGCCCAGCGCATGACAGGCACCGTCCAAGTCGGCCAGCCTTGAGTCGACGTTCCAGCCGAATTCGGATAAGTCTGATCGCGCAGATTGAGCAAGCAGACATGACCGAGTGACGCGGAGCCGAAGCCACTGATTTCTAAGTCGTACTTGAGCACCGTCCAAGGTTCGCTGATGTAGTCGGCTTCCGGCGAGAAGAAGGTGCGCTGATGGTCGAAGCACGGACCCCAGGTCAGCACGCACCCCACGTTAAGCCCTTCGCCCTTGACTTGAGCAAACATGTCTCGTGGCGTAACGCCTTCGGTTGGGTTGTCGTAGTGCGAACATCCCGCCGCATGTATGTGATGATCTCCACAGTAGTACCCAAACGCGGCAGGCTGCACCCAACGTTTCAGCGCGACAGCAATTGTATTCGTTTGCGTCGAACTGACTCGAATGGTCTGTCGCTCGTTCAGGTATTCGGGTCCACGTCCGGCAATAAGTTCGAGTTCCCCTGGCGGCAGCAAGATCGTGTCACCATCGGCGCGATAGACTTGCGGCTGAAAGAAGAAATCAGGTGCCAGCCGCTTCGCCTGGGGCGGATAGACATGCCCATCGCGATCACGAAACTCGAGACGCGCGGTGGTCGGCTGGCCATCGAAATCGTGAATCGCCAACCGCACGGGCACGGCCGGATCAATCGTGAAGAGCACCGGCAGCTCGCTGCGAAATCCCAGATCCTGCGTGCCCTGGCCGATATCGAATACAAGCGTCGCTTCGCGCTGGCCCGCTTCACTGCTGTAGATCAAGGCCACCACGTACTCGACAGCCAAGCCACTTAGTCTAGCGGTCATGGGTGACTTGTCGAACAATTCCACGTCCAAGAAACGGTGTTCGCGATTGACGTTCTCGTTGATCTTAAGTTCGGTTTGAGCTTGCCGCCGCAGGATCTGTTCCACCGTGCCGGCATAGACCGGGCCTGCTTGTGGACTACTGATTCGCAACCGCGGTGCAGCCGCAGCGTCGTTGAGTATCTTGAGCAACACCGGACGATAGCCGGCTTGCTGCAACCGCGCTGCGGCTGGGCCACGCGCCACCTTCACGCGCTGTTCCGGATTGATCGAAATGATCGCGAGCGTGGCGGGGTCGAGCAACTCCTGAAGCGCCGCGCTATCCTCCGCCTTGATAGCTTGCGTCAGCTTTTGAGTCGTGCTCGGGGGCAAGGGTTCACCCAAGTACTCGAGTGCCTCCAACAAGCGTCGTACGTTTTGCGCCAGCGGCTGCCCAGGCACACTCGTCGTGGTGACCTCTTGGGCCACGATGGTCGCGGCCAATCCGTTGACGGTCAACGCAATCACCAAGACTAGACGATAGATCGCACAGCGGTTCATCGACGCCCCTCCAGCTCGTTAACGCGGATCAGCTTCCAACGATGCGCAAACGATTTCTTCGTCGTTCCGCACAAACACATGGCGATTCGCAAATGCGGGATGGGCCCAGCACACACCTTGTCCGCGGCGACTCAACTGGGGCGTGGTCGGCTTGATCAACTTGGCACGGCTAATCTCTTGAAAGCCATCGGGGCTTAGACGCGAAATAATCAGTTCGCCCATTTCGTTGAACATCCACACGTTCTCTCCATTGCGCACAAAATGAATGTTGCTCCAGCGAGCTTTTGGAGTCGCCGTGAGGTCTTCCCACTTGCGGTCGCCCGTTTTGGCGTCCAGACATCGCAGTTCGCCATAGCTATCCACTCCGTAAACGTAATCTCCCCCGAAGATCGGCGTCGAGATGATCGAGTGCAAAGCATCGGTGTGTTGCTCGTCAGCACCTTTGCGGCGCCAAATCTCTTCAACTGCCAAACGATCACTAGGCAAGCTAAGCATCGCGGAGCCATCATAGAACGAAGTTACGAACAGACGATTGGCATCCACGATTGGCGTGGCAACGGCGATCACCATCTGGGCAGGAGCCAGCGGATATTTCCAAAACACCTCGCCGGTTGTGGGTTTGAGTCCAACGACATTGTCACCGGTCCACACCACCAACACGTCCTGGTCCGCTTGTCGTACAAGAATCGGCGCCGAGTAGGAGGCTCGATCGGAAAGCGCTCGCCAGACTTCCTGCCCGGTCGCCAGATCTAGCGCCACGACACAGGCGTCGGGCGTACCACCGATGTGCGCGATGATGAGCTTGTCGTAGACGAGCGGTGCGGCAGCGATTCCCCAGATCGGCATTTTGATATCGAAACGTTCGTTAAGCGGGCTCTCCCAACGCAGCTCACCCGACGTCGTATCGTAGACGCGCAGATTGCCCATGGCCCCCAGCGAAATCGCCACGCCGTCCTGCACAGTAACCGCCGCGCGCGGTCCAGCTTCGTAGCTGACGCCGTCGTAAAGGCAGTCATAAGAATCGCTCCAAATCAACTTCCCCGTGCGTTCGTCGAAACAGTGAACGCGTTCGCGCTGCGTTGGTTCAACGAGCCGATCCGTCACGTACACGCGTCCGGCGGCCACCGTCGGACCGCTATAGCCGGCTCCGATCGGCATTGTCCAACGCGGCGTTATGGTGGCATCCTTGAATTCTTCAATGACGCCGTCTTCACGCCACACACCATCGCGGTTCGCTCCTCGCCACTGCGGCCAATCGTCCGCGGATGCCAATGGCACGAACAACACTAGTAGACTTAGCAAGCCAATTATCCGACAGGTTCGCATCGAAGTTTCATTCCCTTGGGATGTGAGCAAGCAGGTACCCCGTTTCTAGCTTGACTATGGTATCATACCGGCGTCCTACCTGCCCTGGTGTGTCGGACGGCAAACGTATGACCTCCGCATACCGACGACCCTACCCTCGCTCGACATCCCACTTGTATCAGGGAGATCTGTGATGAGTCACGCCAAATCCCGTCGACATTTCCTTAAATTGTCCGCAGCTGCTGCCGCCACGGGCATGGCCTGTCGCCGGCTGGGCGCTCAGTCAGCCAACGGAAAACTGCGAACTGCTCATATCGGTGTCGGAGGCATGGGTGGCGCCGACCTGAGTTCCATTTCGTCTCATCCCTCGGTCGAAGTCGCTGCGCTGTGTGACATCGACACGCGGAATCTCGAGCGTGCACATTCAGCTCACTCAGGTGCGAAGACGTTTCGCGACTTTCGTGAAATGCTCGATCAGATGGATGATTCAATCGACGCAGTGATTGTTTCGACGCCCGATCACACGCACGCGCCCGCCGCCATGTCGGCGCTCAATCGCGGCAAAGCTGTCTACTGCCAGAAGCCGTTAACTCACGAAGTGTTCGAAGCGCGACAACTTCGCCAAGTCGCCGAGGCGAAGGGCTTGGTTACACAAATGGGGATCCAAGTTCACGGTAGTTACGAATACCGCCTGGCAACCGCACTCGTGCAAAGCGGCATCCTGGGGCGCGTCAGTCATGTGTACGCCTGGTCGAACAAGAACTGGGGCTACGACGGCGGCGCATTTTCGGGCGGCGTGGCACCCCCGCCTGAAGTTGACTGGAACCTGTGGATCGGTACCGCCAAGATGCGCGACTATCAGCCGGGCGTCTACCACCCTGGCAACTGGCGCAAGATTGTCGACTTCGGGACCGGCACGCTCGGCGACATGGGCGTTCATATCTTCGACACGCCCTATCGCGCGCTGAAACTAACGGCCCCGAAGTGGGCCAAGACCACCTGCCGACCTCCGACCGGCGTGGGGCATCCGGAAAAGAATGTCGTCACTTATGAATTTCCGGGCACTGAGCACACCACAGATAGTTTGATTTGGACGTGGTACGACGGGGCATTTGCGCCACCGACGATTCCGAATGTTCAACTGCCGAACGGTGTCGATATGCCCGGTCAAGGCGCGCTATTCGTCGGGGAACGCGGCAACATGCTGCTACCTCACGTCGCCGCTCCGCTCCTGTTTCCACTTGGCGAGGTGGGACACGCAAAGCTGCCGGCCGTCGAGTCGGTCAATCACTATCACCAATTCGTCGATGCTTGCTTGGGCAAGACGAAGACCGACGCACACTTCGGCTACGCCGGACCATTAACCGAAGCGCTGCTGCTGGGCGTCGTGGCGAATCGCTTCCCTGACACACAACTCGATTGGGACGCCGCCGCGATGCGTGTGACGAATGTTGAAGACGCGAACAAGTTGATTCGCCGCACGTATCGCGAGGGTTTTGAAGTTGAGAATCTCAGTTAGCAGCGAACTGCGGAACGCGATGTAGCTCACAAAGCGCGCTGAGCTCGAAGCAACACGCCGTAGTTCGCCGCAACGCGCTAGCGTCGGTTGCTGCCCCGGCGCCGATTCTGCCAATACCGAGAACCGCGGCTGGCGCCTTTCGGCGAACTAATGCTCAGCTAACGCTGAACTCATTCTCAGAAAACTCTTTCGGCGAACTGATCCTACGGCGAGACACCCAACTGTTCCATTAAGAACACCGCGTTGTCGACCGTCTGCTCGATATGTTCATCTAGCGAGTTGCCGCCGCCATGACCTGCGTTGGCACTCGTGCGCAGTAAGATCGGCACCGTGTTCGCTGTTGCTGCTTGCAAACGTGCCGTCATCTTGCGTGACTGCATCGGATCCACTCGCGGATCGTTCTCACCCGTGATAAACAGCGTCGCCGGATAACTCACGCCGTCCACAACTTGGTGATACGGCGAATACGCATAGAGTGCCGTGAACAACTGTGGATCGGTGACAGAGCCAAATTCCGTCACGTTGAACTTGCCGTTTTCTGAGAGTTCGACACGCAGCATGTCGTAGATGCCGACGTAGGAAACGACGGCTTTGACGAGTTCGGGGTGTTGAGTCAGGGTCGCCCCCATCAGCAGCCCGCCATTGCTGCCGCCAATGATCCCGATGCGATTTGGACGAGTATAGTTGCGATCAATCAAATGACGCACACAGGCTGAGAAATCATCAAACACGTTTTGTTTGTGAGTCAACATGCCAGCGGCGTGCCAGGCCTCGCCAAATTCTCCGCCACCGCGCAAATTCGTGACAACGTAGATGACGCGGCGATCGATCCATAGCGCGCGCGACGCATGAAATTCAGGTTCGTTGCTGATGCCATAGCCACCATAACCGGTGACAACACACGGATTTGATCCATCACGTACCACATCCTTGTGCATCACGAGGGTCATCGGCACGAGTGTCCCGTCGGGCGAACGTGCGAGCTCTCGTTCGACTCGCCACGCCGACGTATCGATGGCCGCGGGTGTCCGCAGTGCCGTTTCGACCACGGCATTGTCTCGAGCATGGTATTCAACATAGTGAGGCGGCGACAGATACGACGTTATCCCGAATACTAAGTCGTCTCCATCCGTTGCTGATAGATCGAACACGTGAGCGATCGGTTCCGTGACTAATTCTGCCTGAAGTGGATTTCCGCGTTTGTCGAATGCCCGAATCGTGCTGGGTCCACCCTGTTGATACATGACGTACAAGTGACGCTCCGTTGGCACAACCGTGTGCTCGCCCCAAAACGCCTTGCCGGCAGTCACAATTGTTTCATCAGACTCGCCGATGAGCGGCAGCAAGTCGCGCGGTGCAACGATTCCCACTTGATCCAGCGATAGCTCCAACAGTTTGCCACGCGGCGCGTCGTGCAAACTCACCAGATAGAGCTGATCTTCACGTCCAAACACTGCTTGAACGATGCCGTCACCGAACTCGCTAAACTGCGTCCACTCTCCGTCCGGACGACGGAGATAGTGAGCGAATTGGCCGCCGTCACCGAATTGCACCGTCGCCAGCACATGCTCGTTTGTATCAGCGACGGTTAGCTGAATCTCCGCGATCGCCGGCAGATCATTGCCCATCTCGTAACGATCTTCTGCCGGATCCGAACGCAATGCGTGATAATGGACTCGTTGAACAAGCGGTCCGTCGGTACCTGGCACGTGCAGCGTGTAGTAGAAGCCTCGGCTGTCCCTTGTCCAGGCCAAGCTCCCGCCCGCGGTGCCGCTATTGACGTTGCGAATCGTATCGCCAATCGGCTTTCCAGTTGCCACATCGTACAAATGCAGCGTGCCTAGCTCGGATCCACCTTCCGAGAGCGAAACTGCAATCCACTGCCCGTCCGGTGACGGGCGGTACCAGTCGATGGTCGTGTGGCCGCTTGGGTCCAGCGCATTCGGATCGACGATCGCGCGTTGTTCAGCAGTGCCAAGCATCTCGTCAACCGATACCAACAACGGTTGCTGGTGTTCTGCATCGGAGCGCAAACAGAAACGCTTGCCACCTACGCACTGTAGCCCTTCGTAACGCGCTGCCTGCTGCGCAACAATTCCGCGCACTTCACGTCGGACCTTATCGGCGCCCGGTAAAGCATCGAGAATCCGCCGCGCATGCGCGTTTTGCGCGGCTGACCAGGCGGCAACTTCCGGAAGGGTTGCGTCTTCCAACCAGCGGTAGCGATCGACCACCGGGATGCCGTGATAGTGATCCGTCACCGGCAGCACCGGCGACTGCGGTGGCGCGGCACAACTGGCCGCAGCAAACACCCAGAAAACGCAGCCGCCGACAACGACGGAGCCGGTGGCAATAATGTGCTTCGCGATAAAACGACCAACAGCACAGTTAACAGCACTAGCCGCGGCAAGATAACGACTTAGCATTCCGTTGCCCAATTCTTTAATACGTGGCTCAAGTAATATTCTCAATTTTTGA
>JAGQPK010000020.1 GCA_020426755.1 Planctomycetales bacterium | reverse complement strand
GTAAGCAGTTTGTCAAGCGGCACAAGAAATCGGTACGTGGAATCTCCGGCGCAGCTAGCCGGATGCTGATCGGCTACGACTGGCCGGGCAACGTGCGTCAGCTCCGCAATGCTGTCGAAAGCATGGTGGTGATCGACGTGGACGAAATCTTAGATGTGGACGACCTGCCGGTTGAAATCGCGGAGACCATTCCTGCAGTTGCCGCCGGAGCCGCAGCTGCCGCCGGTGCCGGCACGGAACTGATCGGGAGGCCGCTCAGTGACATCGAACGTTGGGCTGTCGAGCAAACGCTCCAGCTCACCGGCGGAAATCGTGAAGAGACCGCGCGCATTCTGGGCATCGGTGCGCGGACGCTCTATCGGAAAATCAAGGAATACGGGCTCTAAGGCCCGAGAGGTTGGATTCTCGGATGAATGTTCCGCCGCACAAGTCTCCTCGCATCATTCGCCAATTGTCGGCGAGCGTGATCAATAAGATTGCTGCCGGCGAAGTGATCGAGCGGCCGTCGAGCGTCCTCAAAGAGCTGCTTGAAAATGCGGTGGACTCCGGCGCGGATCGCATCGAAGCGCGATTGGAAAAAGGGGGTAGCGACCGAGTCCGCGTCAGCGACAACGGTTGCGGCATCGCCAAGGAACAGTTGTTGTTGGCTGTCGCCAGCCACGCGACGAGCAAGATTGAAACGGCTGAGGACCTGTTTGCCGTCAAGTCGCTCGGTTTTCGCGGCGAAGCATTAGCGTCCATATCTGAAGTCAGTCAGATGACGCTGCGAAGCCGTATTCACGATGATGCCTCCGGTTACGAGCTAATTATCAACGGGGGCGAGTTGAGTCCCATCGTGCCGTGCGCTGCGGCCCCCGGCACGACGGTCGACATCAAGAACCTGTTCTTCAACACGCCGGTGCGTCGTAAATTCATGCGAGCAGTGCAGACCGAGTTGGGGCATGCGACCGAAGCGTTCATGCGGGTCGCGTTGGCATATCCACACGTGCGGTTCACCTTGTATCACAACGAGCGTGTTGTGCAGGAACTGCCACCCGTCGAATCTTGGCGCGACCGCATCGCCACGTTGTTCGGTGCGGAGCTTGCCGAGCAATTGATTTGGGTGGAGAGTCAGGACGATTCGCTGAAGTTGTCTGGTTATGTCGCCAACCCGACCGTGAGCCGTAGCCATAACAAGATGCAGTACTTGTTCTTGAATGGTCGTCATATTCGCGATCGCTCGCTCCAGCATGCGCTCGGCGAGGCTTATCGCGGCTTGCTGCTGACCGGCCGCTTTCCCGTTTCCTTTCTGCAGTTCGAGATCCCGCCGGACTTGATCGACGTCAACGTACACCCGACCAAATTAGAAGTTCGCTTTCAAGACGCGGGGCATCTTTATAGTCAGTTGCTGCAGACAGTCCGCAGCCGGTTCCTAGCGATGGACCTGACAGCCCGCGTCGACGCGCCAGCGCCGCCGGCCTCGGTGGATGTGCCGGATGACGTACCGTTGCCGAATCCGGATTCGGCGTCGGCAGCGCGCGATGCGGTACGACAATGGGCGCGCGGCGACGCAGATACGGAGTCGAACGCTTCCGAAAACTCGGCGCGACAACAGTCGTCGTTACGTTTCGATACGGGAGAGAAGCCCTTTCGACCGTTCCCCGACGCAGTGGGCGGAGGCAGCGACTTCGGCGCGGCGCGTGTGACACAGGGTTGGCAGCCAGCTCGCCCACGCGATGCCGGTGCGCTGGACTCGGGGACCGCGGGGCGTGAAGGCCGTACGCACAATTGGAGTTCGGGGCGGGCCGGAGAAAGCGACGAATCGTGGTCGCGCTCGGCACGGGGCAGCGGTTCATTCGAAAGTCGTGTGCCATGGTCCGGTCAGGAAGCAACGGCACGCACCGATCAGGCTGCGTCGGCTGCGACGGCGACGGGAAATGAAAAGGTCCAAGCGCTGCAGGCCCACAACCGCTATCTGGTGACCGCCAGCGAGGAAGGGCTGATCGTGATTGATCAGCATGCGTTGCATGAACGTGTGCTGTACGAGCAGCTCCGCGAAAAGGTACTCGCCGGGCGGATGGAAGTGCAGCGATTGCTGACGCCGGAACCCGTTGATTTGTCACCGACCGAGGCCGCCGCCGTGCTCGAACAACAGGAAGTCCTGGCCAATATCGGCTTGGAGGTTGAGCCCTTCGGCGGCTCAACTGTCGTGGTGCAAGCTTATCCTGCGATGTTAGGTAATGTGAACGCGGCCGATCTATTGCGGCACATTGCCGCTCAGCTAGAACAAGAAAATCGGCTGCCTGAGCGGCGTGATGTGATCGATGAGTTGCTCCACTCGATGTCCTGCAAAGCCGCGATCAAGGCGGGGGATCCGCTCTCCGGGCCGGAGATAGCCCAGCTGTTGGAGTTTCGTCATTTGGTCCAGGATTCACACCATTGTCCGCACGGCCGTCCTACGACGCTGGTCTTTTCCCGCGAAGAACTGGATCGCCGTTTCCGCCGGATTTGAAGTTGAACGTGTCGCTGATCACAATGAATGAGTTGCAGAGTTGGAACCCTAGCTGAATAAGCAACAGAAGGTACAAATGTCGATGATCTGTGTTTGTATTGGTCGCGGCCGGCATAAGCAAATGATTGCCGAGCATGCTCATCTGGTTGAGCAGGGCGCGAAACTGGTGGAATTGCGGTTGGATTACATTGCTGGCGATGTCAATCTCAAACGCATTTTGGAAAACCGCCCGGGACCGGTAATCATCAGTTGTCGTCGTCAGGAGGACGGTGGCAAGTGGTCGCGAACCGAAGCCGAACGCCAAGTATTGCTCCGTTCCGCGATTGCCTCGGGCGTCGAGTACGTCGATCTCGAGGAGGACATCGCCGACGACGTGCCTCGCTATGGCAATACCAAACGGATTGTGAGTCTGCACGACTTTCACAAGACGCCAGCGGATTTGGCAGCGGTACATGCGCGGTTGGCCGCGAAGTCCGCCGACATCGTCAAGATTGCCACGATGGCGAATAATCCAAGCGACAACGTGCGGATGCTGAACCTGATTGCCAGTTCCGAAGTGCCGACTGTCGGTATGTGCATGGGCGATATGGGCATGCCGACTCGCATTTTGGCGGGCTGTTTTGGGGCCCCCTTCACCTATGCCACGTTCCACCATGAACGCGCCTTGGCACCCGGTCAACTCAGTTACAAACAAATGACGGAGATCTACCACTACGAGTCGATCAATGAGCAGACTGAGGTGTTTGGTGTAATCGCAGATCCGATCGGCCACAGTCTCAGTCCGGTGATTCACAACGCCGCCTTCGTCGATGGTGGGATGAATCGCGTGTATGTGCCGTTCCGAGTTCCGCGCGAGCACTTGCATCAGTTCATTGAGGATTGCTCTCGGATGAGAATCAAGGGGCTCAGCGTTACCATTCCGCACAAGGAAGCGGTGCTCAAGCAGTGCACCAAGGTCGACCGTGCGGTGGCGGGAATTGGCGCTGCGAATACGCTCCTGTTTCAAGATGGTCAGATCATCGGGCATAATACGGACCACGCGGCCGCAATGGATAGCCTGATGAAGGCGATGAAGTTACCGGCCTCCGAGACTCCGTTCGTTGGCAAGACGGCGATGGTGCTAGGTGCGGGGGGCGCTGCGAAGGCGATTGCGTTTGGATTGACGCATCGGGGTGCCAATGTGATCGTTGCCGCTCGTTCACCGGAGAAAGCCAAGTTCTTTGCTGACCACTTCAAGTGCCGCATTATCGAATGGGAAAATCGGCACAGCGTCAACGCCGACATCCTGGTGAACTGTACGCCACTGGGAATGCATCCTAACGTCGATGACACGCCGTACGATCGACATCACCTGCGACCTTCGATGGTTGTGTTTGATACGGTTTATAATCCGGAGCAAACGTTGCTGCTCAAACAGGCCCGCGAAAAGCATTGTCTCACCGTGACTGGTGTGGAAATGTTTGTGCGACAAGCGGCGATCCAATTTCACTACTTTACGGGCGAAGCGGCACCGGCTGAGCTGATGCGTGAAACGTTGAAACGGACCATTGGCGCAATTCGTTACGCCTAGTCGACGGTCCCTTGTGAAAGCAGACGCGTGATCATTTCGCTGATTGGCTACCGCGGCACAGGTAAGACAACGGTCGGCATGTTGCTGGCGGACCGTCTGGGCTGGGCTTGCATTGACAGTGACCGCCAAATTCAAGAAACCGTCGGCAAGTCGATTCGGCAGATCTTTGACGAAGACGGCGAAGCCGCGTTTCGCGATTGGGAGTCGCGCGTGATTACCGAGCTGACCCGGCGTCACAAACTTGTGTTGGCGTTGGGGGGCGGGGCGGTGTTGCGCGAGTCGAATCGCCGTGCGATCCAGGTTGCTGGCCCAGTCGTCTGGCTGTCGGCCGATGCACGCACGATTCAGGAGCGGCTGCAGGCGGACCCCGAGACATTTCGGCAACGGCCTTCCCTGACAGGCCTGTCGCCAGTTGACGAAGTGTCGCGCGTGCTGGCCGAACGTTTGCCGATCTATCAGCAAGCGGCGGATGTGACTATCGAAACGGATGCCAAGTCGCCGAAAGAGATTGTCGACATGATCATCGAGCGGCTGGAATTGGAATGCTAAACGCGTCGCGCGGCGTCGCACAATGTTAGTTCGGGAATGAGACCGATCGTGGGACCTGTGTCGCTTGTCATTGCCATCGTTGCGGCGCTTGTCGCGGGCCAGATCAATCGTGCCATCTATTGCTGGGCGTGGAATCGACGAAGTATTAGTCCGTGGTCGCCGCCGGCACCCGGCGTGGCGCCGCGTACCTGGCGGGATCGGATTCCGATCATCGGTTGGTGGTGGATGCGGCGCGAGTCCAGTGTGCATGGCACCGCATTTTGGGTACGTCCGGCGCTGATCGAACTATCCTGCGCTGTCGGCAGCGTTGTGCTTTACCAATTTGAATTGTCGGGCGGTCTGCTGCCGATCGGTGCCGTACCACCCCCGCCGGCCACCTTGCAAGTGCAAGCGTACCGACATCTGATCCTGATCGCGCTGATGCTGATCGCGACCTTCATCGACTTGGACGAAAAGACGATTCCCGATGAGGTGACCGTGTTGGGCAGTTGGTTGGGCCTCACGACCGCGATTGTCTGGCCTGACGGAATGTTGTCAGCGTGGTCGACTCGAGTACCGCCGATCGACCTGCAACCCCTGTGGCTGACGGCACCCGGAGCCTGGGACGCTAAGTGGGATGGTACGCTCGGCCTGTCGGTGGGCTTATTCAGCGTCATCGCCTGGTGGTACGCGTTGTTGCCGAAGACGCTCTGGTATCGCGGTGGGATGATCAAATTTCTCAAGTACTTGATCGCCAGCATACTCCGTCATCGCCTGACCTACTGGCTGACGGCGATGGCCGTCTTGGCCGCAGCGATGACCGGCTGGGTTTGGCATCTCGGTGGCGAACGATGGGCTGCACTGCTATCGGCCTGGATGGGGCTCGTTGTGGGCGGAGCGATCGTGTGGAGTGTGCGGGTCGTGGGTTCGCTGGCACTTCAACAAGAAGCGATGGGGTTCGGCGATGTGACGCTGTTGGCGATGATCGGCACTTTCATAGGATGGCAGCCGACGGTCTTCATCTTCTTCATGGCGCCGTTCACGGGGGTCTTGATCGCCGTACTACAGTGGCTCTTCACTGGCCGCAAGGACATGGCTTACGGCCCGTTCCTCTGCTTGGCGACACTTGTCGTGTTGCTGGCTTGGCCAGTTACTTGGTCCGAGTGGGCCTTCCCAATTTTGCAGTTGGGCAGTTTGCTGCTGCCAGTGCTGGTTGGCGCCGCGATCGTCATGGGCGTGGCTCTCGTCGTGTGGCGCATGATCTCCGCACGGTTAGCATGAGCATGACGAGCAAGTCTTACCGAAACGACCTTCGCTGATCAGTTCCCTGACCGGCTTACGGCCCGAGGGCTGCTCACGTTCGCGCAGCTCTTCCGATAAGTTGGCGCGATCGCCGGGCAAGCCCACGGCAATCATCGCTTCGATGTCGTAGTCGTCGGGTACCTCAAGCGTGGCGCGGGCGGCTTCGTAGTCGAAACCCGCCATGCCGTGCACGACCAACCCCATGGCGGCACCTTGTAGGGCGATGTTCTGAAATGCGGCACCCGCGTCGAAGGAGTGCACACGATTCGGCTTGCCGTTACGCTCGAAAACCTTGTGCGACACGACCACGATCAGGACTGCCGCAGCTTGGCACCAAGCTTGATTCGCTTCCGCGAGCAGGTCGAACAAACTGTGCCAGCTCTCCGTCTCACGATGCGCGTAGATGAAACGCCACTCCTGCTCGTTGTACGTCGAGGGCGCCCAACGCGCGGCTTCAAACAGTCGCAACAGTTCACTTTCTGGTAGTGGTTGACCCGCCATGGCGCGGGGCGACCAGCGCTGTAAGATGAGATCTTCGATGTCGTAATCCGCGTGGCGTTGTGACAAGGCCGAGTCAGTCAGGGTGTTCATCGCTGATCTCCTGGTTTCAGTTGCTACACGAGGGCGTCTGATCACGTGACTCGATGTGCAATTGTGATGCCGAGTGGCCGGGAGTCAGCGCACAATCGCAGTTTCTTTCGAGTGCGATCGCGCAGCTTTCGCTTTTCGTGCGAGTGCGGCAGCACTTTGAGTTTGTGACTTACTCAGTGCTGGACGGTCGGCGGTGACTAGATTTGTTTGGCTCCGTTCGCGAGAGCGGCAACTACGCGGCCGCATTCCATGGACCAGCGGACGTCGCTAGGCGCCTTCATGTCCGGTCAGACAGCGCCTAGGTTGGCCGAGTGTCGATCAGCCTGCGCGCGACAGTTGGCGGTCGTGCGCTCGTTGCGAGATGACGCGTATGCCGCATTCTGATGTCTTTGGAGCTTGTCGCAAGACTTGAGCCATACCTTGGGGCGGGTGAGTCTCGTGAAGCAGTCCATAGAAGTGTCGGTGGCCGGGGACGCGACTGGCAGACTGCGGTTGGTGTACGTAAGTACCCGTGATGGAAATCCAGTCACCGGCCCGCAGGGAGAGTTTTCCGAAGCTCGTATTGTGATGGACGAGTAGCCGTTGACCTGGCCGCAGTGCTGGTGAGGAGACGAGGAATCGTTGGTGAGTGTGTCGATTTGCCTGATCACGGTTGTTGAGGAATGTGCGTGTGATATGAAATAGGCGGCGCCGCCAGCCCTCCAACATGCCGTCGGCAAAAACAAACTCGATGCGGCCGATGCAACCAATGATTGCCTGATCGTAGCGTGCAGGATGCTCAGAGAAATCGTGTACCGCGGCGGGCTTTGTTGGCCTTCGTCGTGGATACAACCACCAGCAGACAACGGCCATGACGCAGCCGGCTACCCACCAGATCGAAGTCGGTAGATGTGCGAGTGTGTTGATCATTCCGTTGATCCTTCCGCAGCCAGTGGCGAGTTGTCGGCGAGCGACATTGCTTCCGCCTTGTCGCTTACGACGCGCTGTGCTTCACGTATACCGAACAGCCAGAACAGAGCAGGGTGCACGAAAAAGTCGAGCAGGGTCGAGCTGATGACTCCGCCCAAAATCACCGTGGCAACGGGGTAAAGAATCTCCTTGCCCGGCTCACCGGCGGCCAGCACGAGCGGTACGAGTCCGATGCCGGCCGTTAGCGCGGTCATCAGCACAGGCGCGAGACGTTCCAAACCGGCACGCACGATCATCGCCTGCGACCAGTCTTCACCTTCATACTTAACCAGGTGTAAATAATGATTGAGCAACAGAATGCCGTTGCGGGAGGCGATGCCGGTTAGTGAAATGAAGCCGACCATGGCGGCAATCGTGAGCGTTTGTCCAGTGAGATACAGCGCCGCCACGGAACCGATAAACGCCATCGGCAACGCGGCCATCACTTGCAGGCTGAGATTGACCGAGCCAAACATCGTGAATAGAGACAGGAAAACTCCCAGCATCGCAAAGATAAACAATCCTCCCAGCACGCGGCTGGCTTCCTGTTGACTTTGGAATTGGCCGCCATACTCGACGAAGTAGCCCGAGGGCAGCGAATTAAGAATTGGGGTGAGCTGTTCTTCAATGTCGTGCACCACGTCGACCACGCCGCGATCGGCCACGTTGCATTGGAGCACGATGCGGCGACGGACGTCTTCGCGGTTAATTGTGTTGGGGCCGGCCGACTCGTAGATGTCCGCGACCTCCTCCAACGGAACGACACCGCCTTCCGGTAAGTCGATCGAGAGCCGGCGAATGGCATCGAGATTCTCCCGGCTTTCGTTGTTGAAGCGAACAACCAAATCGAACGTTCGCTGTCCGACGAGAACCTGCGAAACCGTGGCACCGTTGAGCGCTGTCTGGATCATGTCATTCACGGACTGGGCGGAGAGTCCGTTGAGCATCAGTTTGTCGCGCCGCAGTTCGATCCGCAATTGCGGGATGAGTACTTGCGGTTCCAGCATGACGTCACGTACACCGGCAATCGACTTGATTGCCTGCTCCATCTGCTGGCCATGGCGGCGCAACACGTCCAGGTCGTCGCCGTAAAGTTTGATGCCGATCTGCGCTTTGACGCCGGACAGCATATGCGAGATCAAGTGCGAGATCGGCTGCTCGACCGCCGAAGCGACTCCCGGAATATCCGCCATCGCCTCGCGGATTTCGTCAATCTGCGCTTCGCGCGACTGGTGCGAATTGGGATCGAGATCAATGATGAACTCGCTGGCGTTCACTCCCTCGGCGTGTTCGTCTAGTTCGGCTCGACCTGTGCGACGACCGATGCGTATGACATCATCAATCTGTTGCAGTCGTCGCTCGCAACGAGTGGCGATTTCATTCGAAACGCTGAGCGAAGTGCCTGGCGGCAAAATCACGTTTAACTGAATCGAACCTTCGTTGAAGGGCGGCAAGAAGTCACGCTCCAACTGCCAGACGCCGTACATGGCCACGGCGACACCCAACACGACTGCGGCGAGATTGAGTACGGGGAATCGCAAACTGAAGCGAATGATGGCCCCAAATAGATGCTTTAACCACTGCAGGATGAAACTATCGGCTGCATGGTCGGTCAGTCGACTGCGGCCTAATAGCCAGTATGACAAGACGGGCGTGACCGTCAGCGAGACGAGTAGCGACGCGGCGATCGAAACGATGTAGGCAATTCCCAAGGGGCGGAAGAGTCGTCCTTCCATGCCACCGAGGGCAAACAGCGGGATGAACACGAGGCAGACAATGATCGTGCTGAAAACAATTGAGTTGCGCACTTCCTTGCTGGCTTGGTATACGACCAACAGCGTAGGTTTGGGCTCAGCGGCCGTGCGGTTTTGTCGGAGCCGCCGGAAGATGTTCTCGACATCGACGATGGCATCATCGACCAGTTCGCCCAAGGCCACCGCGAGTCCGCCGAGCGTCATCGTGTTAATCGACATGCCGGTTGCTGCGAAGACAATGGCAGTCGTCAGTAATGACAAGGGTATGGCAGTCAAGGTGATGAACGTCGTGCGGATGTTCATCAGAAAGAGCACGAGGATAATCACAACCAGGATGACGCCGTCACGGAGCGCGGCCGCGACATTCTCAATCGCGCGATCGATAAACGACTCTTGGGCGTACAGGGAAATGATCTGCAAGTCGCTCGGAAGCGTCGGCTTGAGTTCCGCGATCGCGCGCGTAACGTCTTGCGTGACTTGACGCGTGTCCGCACCAGGCTGTTTGTTGATCGTCAGTACGACCGCCGGTCCGCCGGACCAATGCGTATGCCCGTCGTGTGTTTCCTTGACATAGGCGGCGCTGTCGCCCCGTTTGACCTGCGCTCCTTCGACAACGTCAGCTACTTGAGCCAGTGTGACGGGGCGTCCGCCACGAATGGTGACCACCACGCGTTCGAGATCGTCAGTCGACTGAACGCGCCCCAACGAGCGGACCAAGAGTTCATTGGGACCTTGTTGATCCAGGTAGCCACCGGTCGCGTTGCCGTTGCTGTCGATTACCGCTTGTTTGACCTGGTCGAGCGTGACGCCATAGTCGAGCAGCGACGAGGGACGCACCAGCACTTGAAATTGCTTGCGACCGCCGCCCATCGTAAATACCTGTGCAACACCGGGGACGGTCAGCAGTCGTTGACGAACGACCCAATCCGCCAGCGTGCGCATTTCCAAAGGATCGGTGGCATTCGACTCGCTATAAACACCCAACATCAAAATCTGGCCCATGATCGACGAGATCGGAGCCAATTGTGGTTGGATGCCCGCCGGCAAGCGTCCTTGCATCACCTGCAGCCGTTCATTGACGACTTGCCGGTCGATGAAAATGTCGGTGTCGAACGCGAACTCGACGTAAATCACGGAGATGCCGGCGCCGGAACTGCTGCGTACGGTTTCTACGCCGTTGGCGCCGTTTAGCGCCGTCTCAATCGGAAAGCTGATCAATGACTCGACCTCTTCCGGCGACATGCCGGGCGCTTCCGTCATGACGACGACGCGCGGGCGGTTGAGATCGGGGAAAACATCGATTGGGGTGCGCAACGCGACCCAAGTACCGTAGCCGCAGACCAGCAACGCGAGTGCGGCGACGAGTGTGCGAAAGCGTAATGAGAATCGGATAACGGCGTTAAGCATGAGCGGTCCTTCGCGAACAACTAGCGAGCAGTGCAGACTGACACCTTGGTGGCACTAATGCGAGTGCCCCGCGTGTGGGTCGACACCGCCTCCTGACTTGTTCTTCAGAACCATTTGCATCTGATGGGCGCCGCGCCTGGCGACAATGTCGCCAGGTGAAATCGAGCCATCGTGCTTGATGACGGCGCTCGCTTGGTCGCGGTAGACAATCTGGACCGGAACGCGATGGAAGTGTCCGTCCAGTTCTTGAAATACATAAGCGTCGGCACCTTCCAGCGCGACGGCCTCGATCGGCAGGACGATTTGGTCGGCCCATTCCTCGACGGGGACACGCAACTGTAGGCGTTGACCAGGCCGATACCGCCATTCAATATATTGATGACCGTTGGGCGAAGGCACGTTGCGAGTGACTTCGTTGGGCAGACGCACATAGAACCTCAGCGTCCGTGACTCGACATCGATCTCGCTGGCGGAGTACAGCAGTTCCAGGTCCCGAATGATTTCCGGAGCCCGGCCCGCTCGTTCCAGCACCGCCGTCACTTGCCAGTTGTTGCTCGCGGCCGCCGTCAACAACTCCGCATCTTGCTCGAAAGCGCGACCCTCGATGAAGAGTTCGGAAAGATCGGAGATCACCGCGAGCGTAGCTCCGGCAGGAATGATCTCGCCTTTATGCACGCGCAGGTCTTGCAAAATGAGCGTTGGATCTGCCGCCGGTTTGAACAACGGCTCGTCGTCTTCCGGGAATTCAAATGCCGTTGGCACGATGTCGATCTGCGTTAGCTGTAACTCTTCATGCTCATGTCGATCGGGGCTGGGCGCCACAATTCGCAAATCACGTAAGAGCCGACGTGTCGATTCGATGGCGTCGATCTGACGCTCAGAGAGTCCTTGCAGGCGGAGCGCTTCTTTTTGTGCTGCGAGCATTACCTGCAGGCGTTCGCGCGTGTATTGACGCTCGATGAGAGTTTTCTGAGCGACAGCGCCGGAGCGAGTAACGTCGCTGAGACGCTCAATCTCGCGTGATTCTACTTCGAGTTCACCGAGCGTTTTGAGCATTTCCGTTTGCGTGGAAACCAGCTCCTCGGCGGTAATGCGGAGTTCGAACAGCATCGCGCCGGGCGCGATCGCTTCACCTTGAACTGCATGCACGTGCGTAACGACACCTGCCATCGGGGTGGCCACTTCCAACCGCGTGCGACCGGGACGATCGACAATAATGGCGGGGACCGTAATCGTGCGGCGGAAGGTCTCCAGCGTTACTGGTTGTAAGTACTCCGCCGTCAGTCCTATGTTACCCAACGCTTGGGTTGACAGCTCGAGCACATTCGCTGCGTCGTGATCATGAACGTCGCCGGACGGCGTGGCATGGTCGCGCGTCGTGGTGTGATCATGAGCTGCCTGGTCATGGTCGGTATGATCGTGAGCTGCAGTACTGGCGGCTGTGCCGGTGTGATCGTGATCGTCGTGAGCGTGGCTGGCATGATCATGATCGCTGTGGTCGTGATCCGCCGCAGCGTGCGCGGCAGGCAGCGTCTCGTGCGCGTGCTCCGTCGCCGAGTGGGCGTGATCATGGTCATGGTCATGATCATGTACGGCAGTCGTCGCTGTCGGACTCGTCGTACTTGAGCGACCGTAAGTTTGGCCGAGCCAGATTGCAGCCCCGGCCGTGATCAACAGGCCGAGTCCCCAACCGAGTCGCCGAGCCTTCGAGGGGTGGCGAGGCGCAGGTGATTTCGGTGAACGATTCATGCAAAGCTCCGTGCTGAGCGTACTTCGTAAGCGATTGGCGATTGGTGAGGCGGTGCCGATGAGTGCAGCGTCGTGCCGCGCGACGCGGGTGAACGCAGCATGACCAGCTAGCTTAAGAACTCAAAGTCGCCAGATCTGAAGGTGAGCACGGAGCTGATTAGGTGCATTCGCGTTGCGCGTGCCAGACAACTGCGCGTCGTGGCTCGCTGGCGAAGATGTGATTAGTTGCGCGGCAAGTATCGGCGTTCGCGCGGAGGACGGCGGATCATTTACATCTCGCTGCGCCGGCACTCCATGGCTGGGCGAGCAATCTCCAGTTTCGCAGGCGCGATGCGAATGTCCGTCATGTTCGCATGGTGTAGCAGCGGCGCCCGGATTACCCGGCATCTCATCACCGAAACACGAATGATCCTCGTGAGATCCGTGAGCGGTTATCCCCGAGGCATCTTGTGCGACTTTGCGTTGAGTTTTGCCAATACGGCCACGATCCGTAAGCGAATGACCGTGGTGGTGCCCGTGTACCGCCGCACAAGTTGTCGTGTGCTGCGGTGCGCCAGAAAGTGGATCGTGTGTATGGCAGCCGACAATGTGTGCGTGATGCCAGCAGCAGCCGAGTAGGCTGTGAAGCAGCAGCGGTATGAGCGCGAGCATGCTGGCAGTGTATTGAAACATGACGGTCCTGATTCCGATCTCATGTGCGGGCAAGTTGAGGTTCGTCGCCCACCTAGGACGAATTATCGACGCATCTTCCCAGTGGGTCAAACTAACTTAATGAATTTGCAAGCGCGGCCACGGTGAGCGCGCGTGAAACATGCGTAGGCCGGGTCAACCAATCGATGCGGCCCCTGGGACGTGGCTTATGACGAAGACCATCGACGTCGTGCCAGCAGCATGCGAACCGGGCGCGGCGTTCTTTTGCACCCCGCTTCCGAATCTTTGGGGAGACTTCCGTGAGGCGTGGCGGTTGGCCTGTGCGGTGTGCAACAGCGTAAGCTGCACCGTTTCGGTACGTGCCAAGTCAGTTGCGTATGGAAATGAGAACCAGTGAGTGTCAGGATGTCGTAGCAATCGATTCGCGTTATACTTCAGCGTGGATCGCTGGGCACTGGCAGAGGCATGGCATGTCATTTCAGGAAGTGATTGAAGCTTATAAAAGCCACGTCGATCGCACGCAGCTGATCGAGAATCTAAGCCTGACACCTCAACAGCGCAGCGAGAAGTTCTGGCGCGCAATGCAACTGGTATATGAATTGCGAAGAGCGGCCCAAGTAGCCAGGCAAAAGCCCTCGCCTCCGCCTGTGCGGGAGGAGTAGTCGGGATGGTCGACACGAACTTTCCGGACTTGCTGTCCGCGTTGGGGAATTCCGGCGTCGAGATAATTCTGGTTGGTGGGTTGGCTGGAATGGCTCATGGCGCTTCCAGGGCGACCGTCGATATCGATGTCGTTTATCGCAGAACGCCGGAGAATGTCCGCCGATTGGTCTCGTGCCTGACGCCACTGCATCCATATCTGCGGGGAGTTCCCCGCGGATTGCCGTTTCGCTTGGATGAGACGACGATCGATAATGGCCTCAACTTCACCTTGGTGACTGACCTAGGCGATTTGGATCTGCTCGGAGACGTCCCCGGGGGGGGGCAGTATGAAAACCTACTTCCTCATGCCCAGTCGTTGACCTTGTTCGGTGTCGACATTCTTTGCGTGACTTTGGAAAAGTTGATCTATCTCAAGCGAGCCGCAGGCCGGCCCAAGGACCTGGAAGCGATTGCGGAGCTTGAACTGCTGCTGGATGAGCGAGACCGAGCCTAACGGGCATGAACGAGGGACAACGAACGTTCACCGGTCGTCAGTTTCACATCGTCTATTTCGCGGCCGTTCGCTGGCTTGACACCGGGGGCTAGGAACTCTAATATCCGGGGTTTACGTGCGCACCCGGGAGATCGCCGGGGCGGCGGTTGCTCCCAATCGGACCGCTAGGAGAGTGGGCCGATAATCGAAGGTCAGGTAGTACCATGGCAGTTCCAAAGCGTAAACAATCAAATTCACGTACCGGCAAACGTCGTGCTCACGACCATCTCAAGCCCCGTCAGTTGACGATTTGCCCGCAGTGCAGCACCGCGCTGCCCACCCATGTTGTCTGCCCGAAGTGCGGCCACTACATGGGACGAGCCGTCGACAACATGGAAGATTAGTTGTCGTGAGTAAAATCGCGTTTCTGTTCCCAGGGCAGGGGGCGCAGGTCGTTGGCATGGGCCAGGCCCTGGCGGCCGACGTTCCGGCTGCGGCCGAGCGCTTCGCGGAAGCTCGCGACGTGCTGGGGTACGACTTGGCCGAAATCTGCTTTTCGGGGCCTCCCGAGCGTCTGAATTCGACGGTCTACAGCCAGCCAGCCCTGTTTGTGTGTAGCCTGGCGGCCGTCGAGAAGCTGCGCCGCGACCGACCGGATGTGGTTGATGGCGTGGCTGGCTGCGCCGGATTGAGTCTAGGCGAGTACACAGCGCTCGTGTTCGCCGGTGCGATGTCCTTTGCAGACGGATTGCGCGTCGTCAAGTGTCGCGGTGAAGCGATGCAGGCCGCTGCGGACGCCTCCTCGAGTGGCATGGTCAGCGTGTTGGGGATTGAACCTGATGTGCTGGAAAAGCTGTGCGACGAGTCGCGGCAGCCAGGCGAAGTCCTGCAGATCGCCAACTATCTCTGTCCCGGCAATCTCGTTTGTTCCGGACATCAAGCTTCCTGCGAGGAGCTGACGCGGCGAGCAACGGCGGCTGGTGCCATGAAGGTCATTCCGTTGACGGTCGCGGGCGCATTTCATACACCGGTGATGGCGAGTGCCGTGGAACGGCTGGGCGCAGCGCTGGCGGACTGTGAAATCAAACCGCCTCGTCTCCCTGTCGTTTCAAATGTCGACGCTGAAGTGCATACCGATCCTGAAGAACTACGCTCGCTGCTGATGCAGCAAGTGGTCAATCCAGTGCGGTGGGAAACGTCGATGCGGCGAATGCTTGCCGACGGTTTCAATCTCTACTACGAAGTGGGCCCCGGCAAGGTGCTGCGAGGGCTGCTAAAACGCATTGAGCGGAAGATACCTTGCGAGGGAGTCTTGGATGAGTGATTCGTTCTTACCTGGTCTCGTGGCGGATTTGTCGGGGCAGGTCGCCATTGTCACAGGCGCCTCTCGGGGGCTAGGCAAAGCGATGGCGGAAGCGTTGGGAGCGAGCGGCGCTCGGGTCGCTTGCGTGGCGCGGAACGCCGATAAGTTGTCCGAGACCGTCGAAGCGATTCGTGCTCGTGGCGGTCAAGCCGAGGCATTCTCGTGCGATGTGACCGATCGCGTGAAGACGGACGAGCTGGTCGACCGGATTGCTGACGAGTGGGGCAAGGTAGATATTCTTGTCAATAACGCTGGCATCACGCGCGATACGCTCTTGCCGCGAATGTCTGACGATGAGTGGGACGATGTGCTCAACACGAACCTGCGCAGCGCATTTCTGTGGTGTCGCGCGGCCGCTCGTCACATGATGCGTGCACGTTACGGTCGGATCATCAATATTACGAGCGTCTCCGGCCTGATGGGCAATCCAGGGCAAACGAATTACTCCGCATCCAAGGCCGGCTTGATCGGCCTGACGCGGAGTCTGAGTCGCGAATTGGCGGGGCGTAAGGTCACCATCAATGCCGTAGCGCCGGGCTTTATTGAGAGTGACATGACGGCGACGCTGGGGCCGGCGATCGTCGATGAAGCGAAGAAGCGAATTCCGGCGAAGCGGCTGGGCAGTCCCGTGGAGGTCGCGGCCGCCGTCGTTTTCTTGGCAAGTCCCGCCGCGGCGTACATCACCGGACACGTGTTGACCGTCGATGGCGGCATGACCGGCTAGAACGACTCGTCGCACCGCACCTGTTTGCAGGCAGGTGCGAGCTGATTCTTGAGTGATAGTAAGTTCCGGATGTCGAAGTCCTAGGATTTCATCCGACACCGGTCGATTCGCGCGCATTCACACCTGCTTGGGGTCATTGAGCGACTGCCCGGCTCGCCGCAAGACGCTCGTCGCGGTGCTCACGGTAGATGACGCCAATCGCCGGGGGGCAAAACGATGCCAGCGCATCACGTCGGACTAAATGCCTAGGGCGGGACTCGTCGAGCATTTCCCGCGTGGCCTCGATTGCTTCGGGATTTCGGATTGATGAACGCGGATTGGATCGGATTCTGCGACTTCAACATTCGAAATTCAGCGATTAGCCGTCGGCAATCGGCTCGCAGTTGATGGCGAGAATCTGTGGTACGATGAGTTCGCAGGGTTGGGACGCCGGGGGCGCGTGAAACGCTCTGGCCATTGGCCCAATGCAATGCGAACGATGGGCCAATTCGTACAGCGCTCGCGCGCTGTGGCTGGGGACGCATTGAGGGAGCCTTGTCTTGCGCGGATTTTCCGCTTGGCAGGCAGGCATTAACGTCTTGACCCCCTTTGCAGGAATCCTCTATCTTGTTCTGCTTAATAGTTCGTGGGAACGTGTTTCCCTACATGAGGATCGACCATTAACCAACCGGATCCAAACTTCTCGGCCCGCTTTGCGTGGTTCCGAAGTTAGCTCCGGTTTCATTTAGGGTAGGAGGACGGCCAACGTGGCAGATGTTTCTCAACGGGTGATCGACATCGTGGCAGAACAGCTTGGTGTCGACAAAGAAAAAGTCACTCCCGAGACTTCCTTCGTCCACGATCTCGGCGCGGATTCGCTGGATACCGTCGAGCTTGTCATGGAGTTGGAGGAAGAGTTCGATATCAACATTCCGGATGACGCGGCGGATAAGATCCAGACCGTCGGTCAAGCTATTGATTTCATCAACAAGGCGCAGTCTTCCTAAAGACAACGACTTGTCTTGACGCCGAATGAGTTGATGCCGCAGCGAACAACGGACGAGTCGCTGCGGCTGTGTCTTTATTGAGCCGTGAGTGGGCAGGAATCATGAAGCGACGTGTCGTCGTCACAGGCTTGGGCGTAGTGACCTCGTTAAGTTGTCGTGTGGACGACTTGTGGGAGCGTGTGCTACGCGGGGAAAGTGGTATTCACGAGCTTCGGCTGTTTCCCACGGAAGGATACAAGGTTCGATTTGCTGGTGACGTGTACGACTGGGATCCGGTCGACTACGTACCCGCGAAAGAACTAAAACGGATCGACCGATTCACTCAGTTCGCGCTGGTGGCGGGTACCGACGCAGTAACTCATTCCGGCCTGGATTTCGAAAAAGAAGATACGTTTCGCTGCGGCGTGATTCTGGGATCGGGCATCGGCGGTTTGCAGGAGATTGAAACGCAGGTAGAGCGGTTGCTGCACAAGGGGCCGGACCGCGTGTCTGCCTTGACGATTCCGAAGCTAATGCTCAATGCGGCAGGCGGCAATCTCTCGATCAAGTACGGCATGCGTGGCCCGAACTACACGGTGGCCACGGCTTGTGCCAGTGCGACCAACGCGATTGGTGACGCGCTGAAGGCCATCCAGTATGACGACGCCGACGTCATGATTACGGGCGGGACAGAAGCCGCCATCACACCGATGGGGATCAGTGGCTTTGCGAACATGCGCGCCCTCTCGGAACGCAACGATGATCCGCCGCGAGCCAGCCGGCCGTTCGATCGCGATCGCGATGGTTTTGTGTTGAGTGAGGGCGCAGGCATTCTGGTCTTCGAGGAACTCGAGCACGCTCGCCGTCGTGGCGCTAATATACTGTGCGAGGTGCTGGGTTTTGGAGCCAGTGGTGACGCGGGGCACATTACTCAGCCGGACGAGGCGGGAACTGGCGCCGCACGAGCGATGACATCTGCGCTGCGTGATGCCGGTGTGGCTCCGTCTGACGTTCATTACATTAACGCGCACGGTACCAGTACTCCGCTGGGTGACAAGGCGGAGACGCAAGCAATCAAGTCGGTTTACGGCTCGCATGCATACAATCTGAGCATCTCCAGCACGAAGAGTCAGCTTGGCCACTCGTTGGGCGCGAGTGGCGGAATTGAATTAGTGCTGAGTGTGAAGTCGCTGCTGACCGGCGTCGTGCCACCCACGATCAATCTCGAGAATCCCGATCCGGCTTGTGACCTCGACTACACGCCTCTAGTTCCGCGTGAACGCGACGTGCAGATTGCCATGAGTAACAGCTTTGGCTTCGGCGGCCACAACGCTTCTGTTGTGGTTGGAAAGCTGCGTGACTGACGCGATAACGCGTCATTAGTACACGCCGACTAGATGTTTCGCCGGCGAATAAGGGCGAATTTATCTCTCTTTTAAGGCGAAATCAGGCCCTTTAACGAACGGTGACCGATCGCTACACTGGTTGGCGGAGACGCCCGTTCAATCGGTAGTTTCCTCAATCCCCGAGGTTGGTTGGATCCCGCACGTGGCAAGACGTTGCGTTTTGTAGCCGCGTGTCGACGGTT
>JAGQPK010000209.1 GCA_020426755.1 Planctomycetales bacterium | reverse complement strand
GAGTCCGTCGAGACGGTGGTGCCGATCGAACTGCGTGGCGATGCTCCGGGTGCGCTGCACGGTGGAATCGTTCAGCATCAGTTGCACGAAGTTCATATCCAATGCCCGGTGGCGGCGATTCCCGAAAAGATTCGCGTCAACGTCAATCATTTGGAAGTAGGCGACGAAATCAAGGTTTCGCAGCTCGAATTGCCCGACGGCGTGAAGGTGTTGGCTTCGCCTGACGGAATTGTCGTGCAATGCGTCGAGCCGGCAGCGGAAGTGGAAGCCGAGACTGGCGCGGGCGCCGAACCCGAAGTGATCGGTCGTCGTGCTCAGGATGAAGAGTCGGAGGAGTAAGTTAGGCGACGATGAAGTTAATCGTTGGCCTGGGTAACCCGGGTCGTAAGTACCAAAGTACGCGACATAATGTGGGTTACGAAGTGCTGGCCCGGCTCGCACAGCAACACGCTGCGGGTCCGCCAGTCGGAAAGTTTCAGGGCGAGCTCGTGGACTACGGTTCGCCCAGTGGCCGCGTCCTGTTGCTGAGTCCGCTTACGTATATGAATCGGAGCGGGCAAAGCGTCAGAGCGGCGTTTGATTTTTATAAGCTGGAGTTGGCCGACGTAATCGTCGTCTGCGACGATCTCAGTTTGCCGCTGGGACGGATCCGTTTTAGATCACACGGATCCGCCGGCGGACAAAAGGGATTGGCAGATGTCATTCAAAGGCTCGGAAGCGATCAAGTTGCTCGCTTGCGAATTGGCATCGGGGCGGTGCCATCCGGATGGGACGCCGCCGATTTCGTGCTTAGCCGTTTCGATGCGGACGAGCGCGGTGAGATCGATCAAGCAATCCTGCGGGCCGCGCAGGGGCTAGATGACTGGGTGTCGCACGGCATCGATTATTGCATGAACCATTACAATAGCTCATTATCGTAAAACTTCGAGTTACGAGGAGAATGCGAGTTGGCCACGAACGTGTATGAGGGGATGTTCCTGCTGGATTCGAATCGGTATGCCCGCGATCCCGGTGGTGTCTCCAACGAAATCAATCAGATCGTCCAGAAATGCGGCGGCGAGATCTTGGTCAGCCGTCTGTGGGCCGAACAACGGCTCGCTTATCCAATCGATGGCCATCGCAAAGGCACGTATTGGTTGACGTATTTCAAGCTGGAAAGCACCAACCAACCGCAGTTGCTCCGCGCCTGCCAATTGGCTGAAAGCATCCTGCGAAACTTGGTCCTCAAGGTCGACGACCGACTCGTCGACGCCCTCGTCCAACACGCAGCCTCGGGTAGCGGTCCGCGTCAAGCGACCACGACTGCCGGTGGTCCCGCTACGGCTGTTGCCGAAGGTGGCGACGACGCTGCGGATGTTGATTCCGACGGCGACGATTCAGGCGAAGATTCAGGCGAAGAGTAGTTCGGCTGAATTCGGCTGGCGATCCACGACCTAACGTGTCAATCGCTCGCGTAGCATATCGATGTGCGCGGGTTCGCCTCAGCGTCGCCGGAGGGTCCGGCGGGTACGACTCGGCAACACGTGAGTCTTGTGGGAGGAAATGCAATGGCAAGTTTCAATCGCGTCATATTGATGGGCAACATCACCCGCGATATCGAACTGCGCTACACCCCCGGCGGCAGCGCCGTTACCGATGTCGGGCTGGCCGTCAATGATCGGCGGAAGACACCCACCGGTGAATGGGTCGACGAAACGACCTACGTCGATGTGACTTTGTGGGGCCGTACCGCAGAAATCGCCAGTGAATACCTGTCGAAGGGCTCGCCAGTCCTATTCGAAGGCCGATTAAAGCTGGATACCTGGGAACAGGATGGCCAGAAGCGATCCAAGATGCGCGTGGTCGGCGAACGCATGCAAATGCTAGGCACGCGAACCGGTGGTAACGGTGGCGGTGGACGCCCCGAACGTAGCGACGCCGAATTTAGCGGCTCGACTTCGTCTCCTGCCGAAATGGCTGACGACGGCGACGATATACCATTTTAAATTAATTGCAACTAGTGAGCTGCTACCGCAGCCCGAGCCTGCTCGGGAGCCATGAGTAGCGCGGACTTACCACGGGAGTTAACCGAAATGTCGGGTTCAAAAATCGGAAAACAAAAGGGCTCTCGCCAACGCCGTCTGCCTCGCGGACCGCACAAGGGTGTCCAACTGCTGCTCATCCAATCCGTCGATCACCTGGGTAACCAAGGCGACGTCGTCGAGGTTCGCACGGGTTACGCCAATAACTACCTGCTGCCGCAGGGCCTGGCCACCATCGCCACTGACCACCATAAGCGAATGGTCGAGAAGCACAAGGCGAAACTGGAAGCAATCGAAAAGGCTCGGTTGGCCAATATTCAGAAGCAAGCTGACAACATCGGCCGCCAAAGCGTCACAATCGAAGCCAACGCGAATGACGAAGGTCACCTGTACGGTAGCGTCGGTGCCGCTGATATCGTCAGCGCTCTGAAGGCCGCAGATGTCACCATCACCGCGGATCAGGTGCGACTGGAAGGGCCGCTCAAGGAACTGGGCCTCTACACCGTGAAGATCCAACTTCACCCGTCCGTCGGTACCGAACTGAAGGTGTGGGTCGTTCCGGCCGTCAGCGGAGACGCCTAAGCGATTCGCCTTCGCTATACTGAGCGCTATGCCAAATGCTAAGCGCTAAACCAAGCCAATCCGGCCAGTGTCACTTGAATGTGGCCTGGCCGTGTTTTTTGAAGCACGAGGCGAGCTAGTTTGCTGCAAAGGGTTAGCAAAACGGCACTCAGTTTAGATATCAGGGCAGCGATGCGGCGTAACCCGGCATTGATGCAGCGTAACCTGGCATCGGCGCGGAGTAACCGGGCATTGGTGCGGAGTAACCGGGCATTGGTGCGGAGTCACCGGGCATCGGCGCGAGCATAAATGGTATGTGTTTCCGGGGCAACGCCCCAGCCGATTACCTAGCCCAGTCCGCAGGGCTGGGAACCGGTCGCGAAGAAGGACAAAGGGCCAACGGCCCGATCGATTGCGGACAAGAACTTGGCAAATTGTCGGGCCATTCGTCCTGACGAAAGCCTATTGCATGAAGTCCCAGCCCTGCGGGGCTAGGCTAGGCAAACCCTCCGGACGTTGGCCCGAGATCAGGCGAGCCATGAACCGATTCGCGCAACGATTTATGGAGTACCGCCCTGACACACTAAGCTGAACGCCATTAGGCGCTAGCCGCGGTTCTCGTTACCGTCAAAGCCAATCGCCGGGGCGAACCGACGCTAACGCGTTGCCGCTAACTACGGAACAGTGCGCGAACTAACTACTGAACGCTACACGAACGAATTTCGCACTGGGAACGAGACCGGTCACGAATTGTATTCGCGTATCGAAGTACGGAACGTCACAGCAAACGGAGTGAGAGATCATGTCGACCACGCGCAGAAAGGACCGCGGCGGCCCGCGCCGAATGGAAGCCCCTGTCCAACTTGATCGGCAGCCCCCCTGCAACTTGCAGGCAGAGATGTCCGTTCTGGGCAGCATCATCCTTCGCCCCGATGTATGCGATGACATCGTAACCACTCTGCGACCGGATGACTTCTACGATGACGCTCATCGTCGACTCTTCCATCAAATGCTTTCCATGCATGATGCCGGCAAGCGGATTGACTTGACACTGCTGGTTGATGAACTCAAACGTGAGGGGGTCTACGAAACGATCGGCGGTGCCGGCTTCCTGGCGCGCGTTGGCAACTCTGTCGCCACCGCGGCCCACGCAATGTACTATGCGGAGATCGTACGTCAAGACTCAACGCGCCGAGCACTGATCAACGCCTGTACGGAAGTGCTCGAAGAATCGTACGAAGCGGGCGCCGAGTCAAATCAGCTCTTGTCTCGCGCGGAACAACGGATCTTCTCGATTCTCGAACGCGGTGAAGGCAATTCGCTCAACGACATCCGCGATGTACTCCATCAAGCGATGGATCGGATCGATGCGCGCATGAAGGGCGAACATCTCGCCGGCGGCGTCGAAACGGGCTTCATTGAATTCGACAATATGACCGGCGGCTTGCATAACGCAGAGCTGATCATTTTGGCCGCCCGTCCTAGTATGGGTAAGACTGCTTTGGCGATGAACGTCGCCGAGCACGTGGCCTTCAAGGGTAAGGCCCCGGTGCTCTTCATCTCGCTCGAAATGGCCGCGATCGAACTCGTCGATCGTATGCTTTGCTCGGTCGCCGAGGTCAATGGTTCGCGTCTGCGTAACGGTACGATCTCCAAGGAGGATCGCAAGAAGCTGGTCGAAACGGCCGCGCAGCTCAGCCAATGTCCGTTCTTCGTCGACGACTCACCTTCACGCACGGTCACTGAAATCGCTGCCGCCGCGCGCCGCATCAAACGTCGGGAAGGTGGCCTGGGACTAATCGTGATCGACTACTTGCAGTTGATCGAACCCGATAACTCATCCGATCCGCGCCAGGAACAAGTCGCCAAAATGGCCCGCCGTCTGAAAGGCGTCGCCCGCGAAATCGACGTGCCGGTGTTGTGCCTAGCACAGCTCAATCGCCAGGCCGAGCAGTCGAAAGAAAACCGTCCGCGCTTGAGCCATCTCCGCGAATCGGGAGCCATCGAACAGGATGCCGACGTTGTCATGTTCGTGCACCGTGAGGAATACTATCGCACGGCAGAAGAGCGCGAACAGTTCGCCGGCCAAGCAGAAATCATCATTGCGAAACAGCGTAACGGACCGATCGGCGAAGTCGAACTCGTCTGGCGAAAAGAATTCACACGCTTCGCCAATCCAGCGCCACAACACTACGACGAATTCGACCAATTCAACAGCGAGTTTTGACGCGAGCGATCCAAGCACGTCGCGATCTTCACGTCGATACAGACGCTAGACCAAACTGCTCATCGCTGCTCGACGTGGTGACTGTCACATGCACTTCATGTCGATGGCTGGCGTCCTGTCGAATGGACGCCAGCGCGATGCTGGACGGCATCGTGTCACATTATTTTCGCCGACCCAGCAGGAGTGGAAGCATTGCTGCAATTAAATATTGCCAAGTCGTGGGCTCCGGAACCGCACTGACGGCGGCGCGCTTGCCAAGTTCGTAACCGTTGCCTTGAAAAGCAACCACAAAATCACTGCTGGTAAAGTCCTTGTCGCCGTCCCAGTCGCCATCGGCCCAGCCTGCATTGTCTTCAATCGCGTCCTCGTACTTGCCGCCCTGAAACACGAACACGAGGTCCGCCGTGTTGAACTCACCATCCAGGTTAGAGTCACCAAAGTAAGTCTTGGCGATCGATTCAACCCAGAAGGTTCGATCATCCCGATCAACCATGCCATTGCCATCTACGTCATAGCGTGTACTCGCACCGCCGTCGATGATTTCTGCCGAGAGCAAGTCGATATCGGTCGCGTCGATCGCACCGTCCGCGTTGAAGTCCCCCGGGTCAGCACCAGCGCCGGTCGTCGATGTGATTTGAAACTGATATTGCCGAAAGCCGTAGGCATCAACATTTGTGCCACTACTACCCTCGATAATCGTTTCGCCCACGGCAATTACAGGCGCGCCGGAGGCAGCTGTTGATGTGCCGGTGAGCCAGCCGTTGATGCCGGCATTGCCGACAAACGGAATCGGTGAACTCGCAAGATCACTCTCGCTGTTCGGATCGGCGGAGAGAAAACCGACCACCCAACCGCTTTGAACATCAAACGATTCCGTATCGCTGAACGGAAAAGTCTGGATGCCACTGTCTGTCCAATCAACTCCGCCTTCACGCGTGGTTCCGACCGCGTGTACGAGAAAATCATCGCCCGTCAGCGGATTGTCGACGAGCGGTTCGGCGACGAATGGCGTGACCATACCCGCGAGTTCTTTACCCGGAGCAACGTAGAAGACGACGTCTGCCAAAGTTCCGTGATCGACGCCTAACTCCGAGAAATCAAACGGCGCTTCTTCGTTGACGTACAGCACATTCGTCCAACTGTCTGGTCCGCCGTCGCCCTTGACGAATCTTGCGCCGGCAACATTACCGCCCGGGGGATCCGGGTTTACGGGACAAGCATCGCCCACCTTACCGAGCGGACCGAGTGCCGGCTGAGTGTCACCTGCAGCAGCTCGCACTTGAAATTGATATTCACGAAAACCATAAGCGTCGAGGTCGGTACCGCTCGAGCCCTCGAGGATGGGTTCATTCATCTCAATCGACGGCGCACCAGAGCCCGAGGTCGAAGTCCCGGTCAGCCAACCATCGACACCGAAGTTCCCTTCGAACGGCACGGGTGACAAAGCATCTTCGCGTTCACCCAACGGGTCCGAGCTCACGAAGCCAACAACCCAACCATCTTGCACGGTGAACTGCTCGGTATCACTGAACGCGAATGCATATTCACCTGCACACGTGTAGTCAACACTTGCCTCGCGCGTCGTCCCAATCGCTCGAATCACAAAATCGTCGCCGGATACCGGATCCGCGACAAGTGGCTCAGCGACAAACGGCGTCACTAAACTTTGGGTTTCTCGGCCTTGCGCAACATACAGATTGAAAGTCGTCAGCACGCCGTGATCAGATCCGGTGCCAGCAAAATTGAACGGATTACCTTCATTGATGTACAGGACGTTGGTCCAGCCGTCCGGTGTGCCGCTGCCAGTCAGATCCTGTGCTCCGGCAGATCGTATCTGGCAGTGAGCCGATTGGCTCATCGCTAAACTCATTAGTGTAGAAGCAAGGGCAAGTTTCAGAGCGCGCATGGGCCAATCTCCTGTGAAAGGCGGGGATCATTGGTGGACCACAGGGAGTCAAGTGGCATCAGTTTGGCGCTGCCACCAGCAGAAGTCAATCTTCTTTATTCGATGTCGGCCTTCTTATTCCGTCCGTCATCAATCGTCCAAGATGATCGAGTAGAATCAATCGGCGTGCCGGGTGGCCGTATAAGATCGACTTCGGAGCGAAACCGATGACACCTCGTGAAAGTCTCCAAACAATGAAGCCACGTAGCCGCTCCAACGTCACGTCGCGAGGTTCACGACGACTCCTTGGATTGCCTGAACGATTGGAGGCTCGTGAATTATTGGCAGGCGATTTAGTCGCTCAGTGGCGAGCTGATGATTTGACACTCCAACACGATGATGGGCAACTGATCGGCGAGTGGAGAGATCGACAAAGCGGGATTCCGGCCAATGAGGATGGCATGCCGACGCTCCGCCGATCAGCCATCGGTGGTCGGGCAGCGATTGAATTCCATCCTGCCGACGGAGTAGAACAGTTCGTTGTAGATCGACTGGCAAGTCCGTTAACAGGCGCCACGGACTTCACGCTGGTAGTCGTATTCGCCACACAGTCCAATCAGCTAGTGGGCAGTGGCAACGCGTGGTTTGAGAACACCGCGATCGTTGACGGCAACAGCCTTGGCTTTGCCAATGATTGGGGCATTTCGATTAATCAAGAAGGAGCGGTCAGCGCCGGACTTGGATTTGGCTTCGGCGGCACTCCTGTCACACTCTACTCCGATCAGATTGGGCTCAACGACGGCGCTCCGCACACGGTTATCTACCAGCGACAAGACTCGACGCTCTCGCTGAAGATCGATGACAATCCACCAGTGACACGAGCCGACGGGCACTCACGCCCACTCGACAGNTTGGACTTTTCGATTGGCGCACAGAAGTTCGGCAAGCTGCCATTTGACGGACAGATTGCGGACATCCAGGTCTATGACGGCGCTCTGTCGACGGCCGAAGTTACCGAGGTGCAGCGGGAGCTAGAGACATTCTATGCGAACCGTGCTCCCATTGCCGTGGCAGATTCATACGACCTGTCCGAAGACGCCACGTTGTTTATTCAGTTAGCACCCACCGGCGTGCTTGCGAATGACGTGGATGCCGAAAACGATCCATTAACAGCAGTGCTCGTGGAAACGACTCAATATGGAGCATTGAGCCTATCGGCCGATGGAGCGTTCGTCTATTCACCGAAACGTGATTTCTTCGGAGTCGACTCGTTCACCTATCAGGCGAGTGACAGGCAACTGTCAGTTCCGACGCGAGTCACATTAAATGTAAGCCCGACATACGATGCGCCCATTGGTGTCACTGACGCCTACTCAACTTTACCGGGTGAGCTCTTGCGAATTGATGCTGACCGCGGCGT
>JAGQPK010000208.1 GCA_020426755.1 Planctomycetales bacterium | reverse complement strand
GGCGGTGACGAGCAGCTGGTTGTCCGCCGTTAACAGTGCATCTCGGCAGCGTGCTTCGGGGATTTGAATATGACAACTCGTTTGGCCGCTGGCCCAGTCGATCAAATATGCATTGCCGCTCAAGGCCGGCAGCAAATTCGGAGTCACCCCGTCAGCGACAATCAGCGTTGCACCGGACGTGTCGAACTCGACGTTCCACACCCAGCCTTGGATGGCCAGCGGAGTTGCCAATTCTTCGCCACTCTCCGCATCCAATACGACAATTTGTCCGAAAGGCGGTTCCGGATTGATATTCGGATCGGCACTTGCCCCCACAGCCAAACGGCGGCCATCGGGAGAGAAGGCAATTGCTGTTGCCGCGCCTTGCTCACAAGTATGAGTCCACAACAACTCACGTTCGGGCCAACGATAGACATGCACGAGCCGATCATCGCCACAAGTGGCGATGAGTTTACCGTTCGGTGTAACCGCCACATCGCGGGCCTTCGGCGCGTGTCTGACCAACAAGCGGTCGTCGTGACGCACCTGTGTCATATCCCATAGCCGCACGAAGGTGGGAGCACCCGCTGCGACGGCCAGTCGACTGCGATCGGGTGACAAGCGCATGCCGCCCGAACTCGCATCAATCTGAGGCCGGATCACCGAATCGACGCGCCGCGTCAGATTATCCCAGAGTGTAACGGCGCCGCGCATCGAGAGCGTTACGACGGCCGATCCATCACGAGTGTAGCAAGCCTGATGCACGGCGCCGGAATCGACGCGAAATCGCCCCTGCACCGCAGACAGATCACTCGCATAAACCGTCGCAGATGAGCGCAGATCAGCGGTTAGCAGCGTTTTGCCTAGTGGGTCAAAATCGACGGAGTAACATGGTTCACCGGATGGCAGTTCCACGTGCTCTAAAACATGTTTGGTTGCCGTGTCGACGACGAACAAATGTCCGACGTTGCCTTGCCACAAACGCGTCGACCAAGCCAGGCGTTTACCGTCGGGTGAGAATGTCAGCGAATCATCTTCGCCAGTCCCGTAGCGTACGTGCGTCGCGCGTCGCAAGATCTCGCGCCACGAGATCTCGCCGTCGATGTCGGCCATGTACAACCCCTGCGGGTAGGCCGCGAAGGCGACCTGCTGGCCATCGGGGCGAAAGCAAATGCTGAATCCAATAACCTCGACGGGACCGAACAGTCCGGGTATAGGTCCCTCGACCGTCTCCAATAGTTCTCCCGTCTCGACGTCCCAACGTCGTAGAGTTCGGTCGCGCGCCCCGGTCAAGAGCTGTCGGCCATCAGGCGTGAAGGCGATCGCGAAAATGCCATCGCGATGTCCGATCATGCGCGACTTCACTGCGCCTGTAGTGGTGTCGCAGACCCACAGTACTGGCTCTGGCACCGACTCCAATGTGCCGCGACTCGTGCCCAGCGCCAGCAAACTGCCATCAGGTGAAAAAGCTAGGGGGCGGACGGAATCGGCGATGGGGCCAATCTTAAACAGGCTGCGATCGCGAGGGGTCGCCAAGTTGCGCAGCAGTTGCCACTCCCAACCACGTTGTTCCGCAGGACAACTGTCCAGCAATGAAACTGCGCGTGCAAATTGAAAGTTCTCCGTCTCATTCGCTGCCAGCGCCAACTGTTGGACGTATGCACTCCGCAGCGCGTCGCGTTCCGCAGCGCGAGCGACACGCTGTGATTCTTCGGCGCGTTTGGCAAGCGCCAAGGCGACTCTTGCATGCCGATGACTGATCGCCACAAACGCAGTGATTGCACTTACCACAGCAGCTAGCGCCAAGAGTCCGAGTACCGCTTGCTTGCGGTGTTGCAGCAAACGTCGTTTGAGAACATAGCCGAATCCTGCCGAAGCAGCCGCAACCGGCTCCCCTTGCAGATGGCGCTGCAGATCGTCGGCCAACTCGCCAACACTACCATATCGCTCGTTGGGATCACGCGCCAACGCTTTAAATAACACAGCGATCAGTCCGCGATCCAAATGAGGTGCCAGGCGGCGCGGCGACGTGATGTCTTGCGTGGCCACTCGAGCAAGCAACCCAATTCGGCTCTGCGAATCAGCCATCTCATGAGGCAGCCGATCGGTCAAGAGCCAATACAAGATCACACCCAAACTATAGACGTCACTGCGAGTATCAACTTGCGTGCTGCCACCGGCTGCCTGCTCGGGCGACATGTACTCCGGCGTGCCAATCACGACGCCGCGTGTCAAACGGCGATCTTCGTCGTTCACTTCACCAACACACTTCGCCAGACCGAAATCAACAACTACCGGACGACCTTGTGTGGTTACAAGTACATTCGAGGGCTTAAGATCACGATGAATCACGCCGCGTTGATGAGCGTGCTGCACACCACGGCAGACTTGCAACATTAATTCAATCCGCGTCAGCTCATTCGGATTGTCATGCCGAATGTAGGTGTCAAGCGGTTGGCCATCGATGAGTTCGAGCGTGTAGTAGGCGTAACCTTCAGCAAAGCCACTATCGAACACGCGTGCGACGTTCGGATGATCGAGCCGCGCCATGAGTTCCACTTCACGTTCGAAGCGAGCGCGATTCTGACTGGACGTCAAACGAAGACCGTGCATCAACTTAAGCGCGACGTCGCGGTGCGTGCTCTGATGATGCGCCCGCCACACCTGCCCCATCCCACCCTCGCCCAGCAAGTCGCTTATCACATAGCCGGGAATGTTGGGGCACAACTCAGACGTGGCGTCGCCCGCATGCTGGTTGCCATCATCACCTGCCACGGCTGCCAGCTCATCGGCAGCCGCCAAGCCATTCGAGTCATCCAGATGAAAGAGACGCGCCAGTTCATCGCGCAATTCTAAATCGTCCTGCGGCAGACTTTGCAGAAGCGTGCGTCGTTGGTCGTCGTCGAGTTCACTACCACGCGCGAAGAGATCGCTGAGACGCTGATATTTTTCTGGCGTCATCCGGCACTATGTCTGCTATTCACTTTGGAGCTGAGATTTGAGCCACGCACGAGCCATGCGCCATTCAAGTTTGACAGTGGCCGCCGAAAGTGACAACAGCGCGGCCGTCTCTTCGATCGTCAAACCGGCGAAGAATCGCAATTCCACAATCTGCGCGTGACGCCGATTGAGCGTTTCCAGCCGCTCAATCGCTTCATTGACAGCCAACAGGTCATAATCCATCGTGCCACTGATGGCGATCGTCGGTTCCTCCAATTCAACCCTCCGTGCGCCTTTGCCCCGCTTGGCCGCGCGACGCGCTCGTTCGTGGTCGACCAACACGCGGCGAATCACGTGGGCAGCCACACCACAAAAGTGACGCTGGTCACGCCAGTGAATCTGGCGAAGCTGGACCATCCGCAAGTACGCCTCATGAACGATCGCGGTCGGCTGCAATGAGTGGTGCGGCCGCTCCTGCTGGAGTTCGCGCGCAGCGATGCGTTTCAGTTCTTCGTACACCAATGGCAACAGCCGCTCCGGCTGAAGCTGCATCGCTTCACAGAGTTCGTTAACTGCAGGTGCGCCGCTAGCGTTGAGTTGGATCACGGTTTGCTTCTGCGAACGGGAAATAGATGGCACGGTATCTCAGCTTAATGAGCAGATTCAAGCACAGCAAGCATTTGCTGCGAGGTTGGCAGATACCCACATCTAGCATGGAGAATGCTCGAATGGCAGAGAAGCGGCATTCAGTTTAGATCCGCGTGCGCTGTTCCCCCTCCCGCAAGTGACGTTCAACGGTCTCGTAACTCGCAGTACGGGAGGGGGATTCAGGGGGAGGGCGACAATCGCGGAGCTGGTAGTTGCACTAAAATCTGCTCCGCTCACGATGAGTTTCTTTGACTTTCAGCATCAACATGGCGTTACACAGCGTCCGTTGTGGTTCCCTCCCCCTGCCCCCTCCCGATGTCGAACTGCGTGAAGTGGAGGCCATCGACGGGAGGGGGAACTGTGTGTTTTCCATTGCGTTCCGTTCGCCGCCACGCGCTAGCGTCGATTCCTGCCCCGACGCCGAGTCAACCAGTACCGAAAACCGCAGCTAGCGCCTTTCGGCGAACTTGCGCTCGTAGTTCGCCGCCCATGACATCAAGCTAGCGCGAATAAACCGTCTCACGAAAAAACTTTCAAAACTCATTAGCCGCTTAGGGCGAGTTTTACGCCTTTGGAACATAGGGGCAATTCGCGCGCACTTTGACGGAACGCGGTCAATCGCCGACCAGTCACTCCAAACCTGCCGCAAATACACCATGTTCAACCTTCTGAGCCGGTCGCATTCACAGACCGCCGCTCACGATGCGCTCGTCGGACTGCTCCTACCGCGATACGGCCCCACGTCCAGATACCATCCGGTATGTCCAACGAGGTACGAAGAGATGAATCCATGGAATCGCCGACGACGCATTCGCCGAGCCAAGACGACGGATCAGCAGAGCGGTAACAAGCGATCCAAGCGTCTCCGCGCAAACGGCGGGCAACTGGAGTCCTTGGAACCACGTATGCTGCTGGCCGCTGACCTCGACCTTAACGGTCATAGTCTGGTCACGCTCACCCACGTAGGTTCAGAATTTCGCTTGCTGGACGCCGGCGGCGCGACAATCGCGCAGAGCACGTCGAATGACGGTTCGGTCGTCCTCCAAGGAACGTCGGGCGATGACACCGTTATTCTCGATGTGGCGCAGCTTTCGACGTTGACGCTTACGATCACAGGCGATGGCAGCGACACGCTCCAAGTCAGTGCCGACTTCGACATGCGGTTATCCGACGGCCAATTGACTGTGGGAGCAACAACATTCACGTTGGCGGAATCATCAGCAGGCGTACAAAGTTTTGAGCACGCTAATTTGACGGGTGGTAACTCGTCGAACCGGCTCACGCTGGCCGGGTGGTCGGGTGGTTTCTCATGGGACGGCGGTGGCGGCAGCGATGCGCTTGAGGCAGATGTGCGCGCCAACAATCAGGAAAACAGTTGGGAGATTCGTTCCGCGGACGCCGGTTATCTCAACCAAGGCAGCTTCACCAGCGTCGAACAACTTGTCGGCGGCGATGGCGGCAGCGATGTCTTTGCGTTCCGCACGGTCGTGGACGATGACGGCTTGTTCATTTCGACGGGATCGCTGAGCGGTTCGATCTCCGGGCGCGGCGGCGACGACGTCTTGATTGCACTCGATGTCGCCAATACGTGGCAAGTGCAAGGCACGGACGCGGGTACGCTAAATGGCGTCAGTTTTCAATCGATCGAGAATCTGATTGGCGGCAACACGGTCGACACTTTTGTCTTTGCCAACAACGCTACAATCAGCGGCTCGGTCTCCGGTGGTGACGCCGATGCCTCGGCGGTCTCACCAGAGATTCAGGCCAGCGGCGACTATGCCACTATCGTGTCACCTGCTAACGACACGCTCGATTTCTCGGCCTACACCGGCCCCGTCACCTTCGCCCTGCAAAACCAGGTCGTCAACGGTATCGTGACGTACACGAACATCGATAACGTCGTTGGCAGTGCTTCGAACAGTGATCAGATCCTGGGTCCTGACGCGGACTATGTGACGTGGAATCTGACTGGCGATGGTGACGGCGAAGTGGCAGGCGTTCACTTCAGCGGTTTCGAACAGTATACGGGTGCGGATGACAATACGGATGCATTCGTCATCGCCACGCCAAGCACGGCGGGACCCACGATCGTACTCGACGGCGGTACCGGCGGTAGCGATGCCGTGCTCGTGGTCCAGTCAACGCCACTTGTCGTCGAACCGATTCTTCTAAGCCCCGTGCCAACTGGCGGAACGACGACGCACTTTACCAACTTGTCACTCAATTACTCCAACATCGCGCCTTTGAGTGGCGGCGTATTTGGAGCAGCGGATGTCGTGATCGAAGGCTACGCGTTCGACGACACCATTACGGTGAGTCGCGATCCGAGCAACTCGAGTGCCTTGCGTGTGTCTTACGAGTATGAAACGATCTCTGGACAGGCGGGGATGCTGATCTACGATCCCATCACCGATACACAGACTGCCGCGGAAACGCTGCTCACGCCGACCAGCAGCTTGACGATCAACGGCAACAGTGGCGATGACACGATCATCATCGAATCGCTAAGTGACAACTTCGCGGCAGATCTCTTCATCTATGGCAATTACGGCGACGATGATGGCATCCCTGTGGATGACACAGATGCGGACAGCGTGCAGTTCGGCGATGGCACCAGCGGCGGCACCATCGACACAGGCGGCGGCTTGCTGGAAGTGTATGCCGACGTCGTTACGGTTAGCGACGACGTGACAATCGACACGGGCGCTAGCGACATTTTGTTCCGACCGCGAATCATGTCCAACGCGCAGTTGGAAAACTTATCGCCGCTGCTGTTCCCAAATCGAGAAGTGTCGATCGACATTGGAGCGAACGCGACACTGCGCGGCGGCAGCATCTATTTGATCACGCAGTCACAGGATATTTCGCTGGCAGAAACGTTGGGAGCCAGCCAAGAAGTCGACAACTTCGTAATTGGCCCCATCGCAGACAAGATCGAAAGCCTGCTCGCGCTGCCCGTCAAGTTCATGTACAAGCGGAATACCGCGACGATCACTCTGAATGAAGGTGTCGTGATCGAAGGCGATGGCACCGTCGGTATCTATTCGACGGCGGCTTCCGACGCTTCCGGAGTGGCCAGCAGCAGTTTATTCAGCATTGGTTATGTCCAAGCGCACGCGACCGCCACGGTCGACATCAAGGACAACGTTCACATTACGGCGACTGACGCCGTTGTGATCACTGCGTCCGGCGACTCGACAGCCAGCATCGACACATCGACCGATCGCGATGTCGATTCGACGCCCAACCCGGGTGGAACTCAGTTCGCCATGTCGTTGGCCATCGCCAACGCACAACTTGATTCGACAATCGACGTCGCCCAAACCGCCACGATTACAGCGGGCAAGTCAGCCAACATCGCGGCGTCGGGCAACGTCGATTCCTCGGCCGGCGCCGAAGCGGGCATCTTCTCCGACGGCGCCTCGGCTGTGGCGGTTGGCTTGGAGTTCTCCGACGCGAACATCACGACGACGGTTAATGGCACCGTGATTGCCAACGCGAATCCTGGTTACTTCGTCAAGTTCGAGATCGATCCGCTGGTCGAGGCTGCGGATTACGAGTCGACGGAAACGATCACCAAAACGCTCGTTGCGGGCGACACGGTGAAGGTCGTTTCCGCTTACGATTCCGGCATTGGCAATCCGCTGCCGGCGGGCACGATCGTCCAGTATCTGGGGGCTGATGTCCCACAACCCGTCAATCTCACCACGATGGTCTTCGACGATGCGACGCTCTGGCAACCGGTGTCCGAACCGGCCGGCTTCGTCGATTACGAAAACGACTTGATCAACATCGGCCCGCATGAGCTGGTGACGGAAGACACCTTCACGTACACGAATCGGCGCGGCACCAGCATCGGCGGCCTGGTCGATGGCCGCACTTACTTCGTCATCGCACAAGAAGATGATCCCGCCACGCCAGGTCGCGACGAATCGGAATGGGTCAAGCTGGCGGAGAACGAGCTGCGCGCGATTCAGGCCGCCTATGGCATCGACGGCAAGACGGTCAATCTAGAACCCAGCGTGTTGGGCACTTCAGCCGACAACAACAAGCACTCGTTCACTAGCGACAACGTAGACCTCAGTACCAGTTCGGTCACGTTGCCACGCAACGGCGATACCGTCTTCAATGCGTTTGAGCTGGGACAGGCTGTCGTCTATCACGAAGTGGCAGGTGGCGGCATCGGCGGACTTGTCGACGGCAACACCTACTATGTTGTGGCCAGTACGAATCAAACGAATCTGCAAGGTGACACACGCTTTACCTCGGCGCAGGTAATTCAATTGGCGGAGAGCGAGAACGAAGCGCGTGGCGGCGTGTTTATCGAACTGACCTCCGTCGCCGCCGACTCAAGTTTTCGTTTGGATGCAAAACACGTTTTTGATACAGGCTGGTCAACCGGCTTGGGTGTCGTGGCGGAATTGGAAGCAGCCGACGCGGCGTCCGCCGCTGCCGGCCTGCAAAGTAACGACCCTGACAACAGTCTTTACGAAAAGTTTCAGGAGAAGGTCTCCACCAACGCCTTCGACAAGATCCTGCAGGGATTGACCAAGGACTATCGC
>JAGQPK010000207.1 GCA_020426755.1 Planctomycetales bacterium | reverse complement strand
GCTATCACACCAGTGATCAACGGTGAGATACTACCGATGCAAGGCGTTCAGGCCGCGACTCAAGAACTTCACAAGTTCATGCTCAAACACACGCGCCGACACGATCTGGCCATGTTCATTGCGTTGTCCAAAACGTCAGTGCCCGAGAGCGCCGAGGCCACACCGACGCGCGTGCTCGTGCCAGCCTTCATGATCAGTGAATTGAAGACGGCGTTTATCATGGGATTCTGCATCTACGTACCGTTCATCTTGATCGACCTACTCGTGTCGACCGTGCTGATGTCTTTGGGCATGATGATGATGCCACCCGTCGTAGTTTCAGCGCCAATCAAGCTGCTACTGTTCGTACTTGTCGACGGTTGGCACTTGATTGCACGCAGTATCGGCAGCAGTTTCCTGGGAGGTTAAACCGTCGTGACGTCAGGCTTGGTTATTGAGATTGGTAGAGATCTGTTGTTTACCGCCCTGTTGCTATCACTGCCGACAGTTGCCGTCAGTTTGGCAATCGGGTTGATCATCAGCATCTTTCAAACGGTGACGAGCATTCAAGAGCAGACATTGACGTTTGCCCCACGCATCGTTGCCGTGGGATTATCTTTGGTCATTGCTCTTCCCTGGACCCTCCGCATGCTGGTAACGTTCACGGAACGCATGTTTCTCTTGGTAGCTGAGCTTTCAAAATGAACGGCATCGAATACATCGCGATAATTCTCGTGATGATCCTGGCCCGGATCGCGGCGTTCATTTCGACGTTTCCGCTCTTCCGCTCGGCGATGCTGCCTCAATCGATCAAGGTATCGTTGGCCTTTGCGCTCGCGGTGTTGTGGATGAGCAATCTGGCTTTGGACGCCGGCGCAAACTTTCCGCCGCAGATCCCGGGCGGCGGCCTCGGAATTGGTCTCGCGGTCATCAGGGAAGCCGTCATCGGTGCTTTGCTAGGTTTTCTGCTGGGTCTCTTGTTTCTGCCTGCGGAGTTGGCGGGTGGCTATTTAGGGCAAGAGATCGGATTCAACATGGCAGGTGTGTCGGACCCGACCACTGACACTCAATCGAATGTCTTTGGCGACTTCATCAGTGCCTTGTCGATGTTCGTATTTTTTGCCGCCGATGCGCACCAACTGGCATTGGGTTCGCTGTTCGCGTCATTCCGCACGCTGCCGCTGGGCAAGCCTTTGCCGTACTTGCCAATCGCTACCGTCACCGAAAGTTTCAATCAAGTGCACGAATGGGGCATGGAGTTGGCCGCACCGCTGGGTGCCGGCTTGTTCTTAGTCACCATCATCACCGCGATGTTGATGAAGATCTCACCGCAACTGAATCTGTTCTCAGTGGGTATCCCAGTGCGATTGCTACTGGGTCTATTGGCGGCCTTTGCTTTGATGCCCGAAATTGTCGACGTCATGTTCCGCATTTTCAGTCAACAGCGCGTCCTTATTAAGCACTTGGGCCTGTAGCAGACAAGCATGGCGGATCAGACGCAAGATCGTACAGAACAGGCCACGACACGCCGCCGCGAAGAGGCGCGCGATCGTGGTCAGGTCGCGGTCAGCCATGACATGAATCAAGCCGTCCTGTTATTGACGGCGCTCGGACTTCTCTGGTACCTGGGGCCAAAGTTTGGTGACTCACTGCAGCAAAGCTTGCGTCGTGATTTGTTGACGGTTACGCACGATGAGTGGTCGATTACACATACTATTTTGCTGACACGACAATTGCTCTCCCGAGCAGTATCTTTGGTCTTCCCGCTCACGCTGGTGATGGGACTGTGCGCCTTCGGCATCAACACACTGCAGATCGGTTTTCGACTAAGCTGGGAACCGCTGGCTCCCAATTGGTCTCGCCTCGACCTTGCCAAAGGCTTTTCCAAACTAGCGTCAACCCGTTCGGCCTTGCGGGGCATCATGTTGTTGCTCAAGGTATCCCTGGGGCTTGGCATCGCAACCTGGTTCTTGTACCGCAATCGCCACGACGTACACGACTTGGGCCTGAATGGATTGGCCCGCGTTATCAGCCAGACTTGGCGATTCTCTCTATTAACCTGCTTTTGTCTGGCCGGCATGTTGCTGGCGATCGGACTGACCGACTACTTGTATCAGCGTTGGCAGTTCGAACAAGACCTGATGATGTCCAAGCAGGAAGTGAAGGAAGAGCAAAAGCGTGAGGACGGCGATCCGCTGATGAAGGGGCGAATGCGCCGATTCGCTCGTGAATCAATCAAACAGCAGATGCTGCAAAAGGTTCCCGAGGCGACCGTCGTGTTGACCAACCCGACACATATTGCTGTGGCGATTAAGTATGACCGCGATACGATGCTGGCGCCGCGCGTGATCGCCAAGGGTACGGATCGGTTTGCCAAGCGTATCGCCCAAGTGGCCCGGCAAAACGGCGTGCCGGTGTTGGAACGCAAGCCGCTGGCCAGAGCACTCTATGCTTCTGTCGAAGTCGATCAAGAAATACCGCCCAATCTCTATCGGGCCATGGCGGAAATCTTGGCTTACATCTACGGCTTGAAGGACGCCGCATAGCGAGTTCGCCGAAAGGCGCAAGCCGCGGTTCTCACAGTAGCTGGATGGGATCGGCAGGACATAGTACCGACGCTAACGCGTTGCGGCGAACTCGACGACCGGCAAACTCGATCACGGGCGAAATCGATTACAGGCGAAATCAATTACGCGGCAATCTGACGTGTAGCGATCGTGCATCATCAAGCCTCGTCGCCGTGGCGTCTTTCCGACAACACGACTTTCTCTAGTCGAATCGCGCTGTTCAGTCCGTTCGTAGCGTGAATCGCCCAGCCGCGCTAAATAAAAGTTCCGGGTAGGCCAACAAGTGTTCAAGTGTCGCTTCGATGACCCTTCCGCAATCCTTCTGCGCGGGAAGTTCAAGACTGACGCGAAGTAGCCAACCTAATTGAGACACTGCAATGGTCGACCCCGATCGGGTACTCAAATCAACGAAGCTGCCAAGCCTCCCCACGGTGGCCGTTCAGCTCATCGAGTTATCACATAATCCGGACGCGGCAGTTACCGAGTTCACACAAGTCATTCGTAAGGATCCAGCAATTTCCGCGCGGATCCTAAAAGCCGCCAACTCCGCCTACTTCGGTTTGAGTTCCCAGGTCACATCTGTCGAGACGGCGGTGCCGCTACTTGGATCGACGGTTGTCGTGTCCTTGGCGTTGAGCTTCTCATTGATCGGTGAAGGCTCGCCGCTCCAGACGTTGAAGCATCACTGCAATGCACTCTGGTCACGCTCCATCCTGCAGGCCGTCGCTGCTGAGGCCATCGCACGACGCTACAGGAGCGGCATGCCTGGTCAATGTTTCCTTGCTGGTCTGCTCAGCGACATCGGAATCTTGGCACAGATCAACAGCATTCCCGACGACTATGGCCTTGTGCTCGAAGAAGCCGCCGCAGGGCAACGTGATCTTATCGAGATTGAGCGGGAGCGGCTCGGGTTTGACCACGTGACGATCGGAACCTCACTGATGGAAGGCTGGAAGATGCCGAGACTGCTCGTCGAAGCAGTCCATTACCATCATGCGGATCCTGGCGAGATCTCCGCGAGCATTACTGACCCGGCAGTGGCGAAAGTCGTTGGCTCAGTACGGTTCGCAACGTACCTCAGTGAATTCTTGTTGAACGGTAGCGCCGAATCGTTGGCGGCACTCAAGACCTTCGGACAAGAACTGACCGGACTGTGCGACACCGAATTCGACGAACTGCTGACACACATTCGGACGAGCACTGATGAAGCCGCCAAACTACTCTCGATCAATACATCCAACCTGCCGCGTCCGGCTGACATTCTCGCTCAGGCCAACACGCAACTGCTCGAGATCGCCTTGCGTGAACATGTGGCCAAGTCCGAGGTGACGATCAAATCGGCAGTTCTGGAACTGGAGAACCGCAAGCTCAAGCAACGAAATACCGAGTTGAATCAGCTTACCGGTGTGGACGCGTTGACGGGGCTGAACAACCGAGGTGCGTTCGACGAGTGCTTTGAACGGCTGGTTGATAGTTGCTTACGAGAAAGTCACTTGGTCGGCGTGATCTTCGCAGACATCGACAACTTCAAGCAGCTTAACGATACCTATGGACACCAACTTGGGGATGAAGTCCTTCGACGCGTCGCCAGGATCATCAAATCACAGGTTCGCGAGTCGGACTTTGTGGCTCGTTACGGCGGCGAAGAGTTTGTCGTGATCACATCCAGATGTCCTGAACATGTGATCGCGACGATCGCTGAACGCATTCGGAGCCGAGTGGAAGAAGAGTACATCGAGTACCAGGACCACCAGATTCAGGTCACTGTCAGCGTCGGCGTCTGCGTGACCACGGAACAGGCGCTGCCAATTACCAGTTCGGCCGCCCTGGCCAACTCGATCCTACAGGAAGCAGATAGTGCCATGTACCACTGTAAACGTACAGGGCGCAATCAGACATTCATTCGACGTTGGGAAACATCCATCAAGTCTATTGCTCACAATCCTTGAGCCAGCATACCGCGTTGAGGTCCCTCTACTATGTCGATTCTCGAGAAGCTTCTCTCCGTACCCAAGCTCCGCAGCACGGTCGGAAGGATGATCGAAGATGCCAAGATTGCCGATGACGAACGTCGGCGCAATGGCAGATATCCGTACTTCCAACCCGTCATGATCCAGATGAAAGACAGCCCCGAGCTGTACTCGGCCTTTACGCGCGATGTCTCGCTCACAGGCATTGGCCTGCTGCACTGGATGCCGATTCAACCGCAGATGATCAGCGTCATGGGCAAGCTGATGGACGGCACGAATGTGCGTGTGGCCGTTAAGATCGCCTGGTGCGTTCCTTGCGGCGAAGGCTGGTATATCAGCGGTGGCCGCTTTACGGACGTCGAGAACTTCTAGTCGCCAGGTCGCGCCGCCGGCAGTCTCGCAACGGTCAAACATCGACGTCAGAGACGCAGACTGCGGCGCATGTTTCGCACCAACTGGCTTTCAATCTTGGCAGCTTGCGTGGCGGCTGACTCAGTCGGACTCGGCAGCGGCAACTCTTCCCCGCGTGGAATCTCTTCACCACCACTCCCATCAGGTTGTTGCGTTGGCTGCACTTGGTCATTCGTTTCGACCGCCCCGGTGAGAGAAACTGCGGGCGGTGGCGTCGCGCAGGATTGCTGGTTCGCCGACGTTACGCCGGCTGTCTGTTGCGGCGGAGCGGTAGGACGCAACTCGACAACGGTTTCTTCAAACATCGCACGCGCGGTCGCGATCGCAAGTTGATGCGCGACAAACTTCCCGAAGTACTCGGGCGAGTTCAGTACCAGATCGGGATCACTGAAATCCTGCGAGACCGTCATGTGCTGCGCGAACTCCTTGGCGAGCAATTGGATTCGGTCGTCACGTCCATCCCAGTTGCCGTCAATCGACGACAGTACGCCGCCGCTGTAGGTCTCGACCAAATTCGTCGTGACAGCCATTCGAGGCGGCCAGTAGGGAAAGAAGTCGTCCATGCGAACAAACATCACGGCGTCCACATTGTATTGTAGACGAACTGCGGCCAACGTCGCTTCCGAATAGGTTCCACGTTTGGAGGCCTCGACACAGGCAACGACGCATGGATCCGTCAGAGACGGTGTGACAACTTCAAACAGCTTGACCGAGCGAAGTTCGACGGCAAACAAACGACACCAGTGCTCCATGTAGCCTTCGTCGTCCATCTCTCCACAGCTAGGCAGTAGCAACACACGACGCGGCGCCATGGTCAGCAAGAGCGGCGACCGATACACCGTGTAGGGTGGCTGAACGGGAATCGGCAGCTTGTTCGCATGACATCCGACCAGTTGCAGCAGGACACCGGCGAACAACAGCCATTGCCTAACGTGGCTCGCTGGTCTCATTACTCTTGACTTCCTGGTTGCGAGGTGGGATCAAGCTGACAGCCTGGTCGTCTATGTGCTGTACGACTGGCGCGAGCTTTTCCGAGTTGTGGTCGCGGTCATCCTGAAACATCCACATCACTGCGCCACCGCGATCGCCGTCGTTTGCCTGCGCGGCGGCCTCGCCGTCGTTGCCGAACACGGGCGACTGGAGAACGGGTCGCTCTTCCAAGGGCGGTACGGGTAACTCTTCATTCGCACCAGCGACAGGTGGCGCAGTATTCGACAGTCCCGTCGCTGCTTCCTGTCGTGATGTAGGCAGTTGGGCCTCGTCGTCTTCCGCTGGGGTCTTTGCAGGCGCGGAACTCGGAGTGAGTTTCGGCAATGATGGCGAGGGTGCCGTCGCCGCTTGCGTTTCGCAAGCCGACAGGATCTCTTGCAAATCCGCCTCGAATCGGCTCAACAACTGTTCTCGATCACCATCTCGGTTGCGCAGTCGCTCATGCAACTGTCGCGTATCGTGCTCCCACTGATTGAGTCGCTCGCGCACCATATTGAAGTCGGCCAGCGCACGCTGCAGTTCTTGACTTGCGGCATCAATCGATACGCCTTGTTCGCGAATTGTTTCCTCCGCCAAACTCAACTGTTGTTGCAAGTCCGACTTCTCGGCCCGAAGAGTCTCTAGCTCATCTTTCATTTCCATCATACGATCAACGGCCGTACGGCTCGGCTCGCCGATAATCTGCTCGCCGCCAAAAGTAGGGCCGGAGCTCAAATATCCGGCGACGGGCTCGAGAGCGACGCACGGTTTGACGCAATCATTGTTGCCGTCGTTGTCGGGAAACGGTGGGCAATCGGCACGGTTCTCTTGCCAATGCGTAGCTTGGCCAACGACGGTTTGAAACGCGGAGCAGCCGGTTCCAAGACACAACGATAACAGCACAAGCAATGTCCCAAGCTGCGCGTCAAGTGTCGCTCGCTGGAAATCGGAATCGATCCGTCTCATTGCCGCAATCCCTTGCACCGTACTACAACCACGCGCTACCGACAGTCCCTTGCCGGTGCCCTGCGTCTTGTCAATTATTAGGCCGACTTCTCGGCGTACTGGCAGATGAGTGTCGTTAACTTACCGCAACTGCATTTCACCTGAATACGAGTCACGACGCCGTCCTCCGTCACACACTCGACTTCCGGCATGTGGTCGCCTTCGGCAACGAATGGCGTCTCCTCGGCATAGCCCACGCGAATCACCTGCCGAGTGCCGTTCGACGAAGTGGGGAGACTCTTGATCACTCGAGGCGCTGTCATGCCGCTATACCTCCATGTTGATTTTTGTGCCGACGCCATCCGGCAATCCATCGGTCGTGTCAGCTTCCGCTTTTGTCTTTTCTAATTGATCGCTGGCGACATCCGGCGGACTTCGTTGTTGCTTTGCTGGTTTGTCCTGCTGACGGTTATCGTGGTCAAACCTGGCCTCATGTTGCTGCAGGATGGCTTCGACAGAATGGATCGTGGGATCAAATGTGCTCATTGTGTCCTCGCCCGGACGTACTCCTTCAAGCGATGCTCTGCCTTGGCCAGCACGCGAGAAATACGAGACTCGGATAACCCCAGGACCATTCCGATTTCTTTCAGCCGCATATCCTCCAGATAGTACAGCGTGACCACAAGCCGCTCTTGCTCAGGCAAGCGTTGGATACACTCGGCCAAAACTTGTTTTGATTCGTGCCGTTCCGCATTGGTTCCAGGATCATCTTCGGTGCGTTCACGCGATACCTGTCCGCCGTGCACCATTTCATCCCAGACGCCAAACCGCGTCAACCGAATCGCAGCAAGGCACTCTTCGACCTGTTCTGGTGAGAGTGTGGTGGCTTGAGCGATAGCTTCTGGCGTCACCGGCGGTTCGAGCGACTCGCAGGCACGTCGAACCTGAGCGATAGCTTGCAGCATCTGCTGAGGCAATGGGCAGTTGCGTCGCAGTTCGTCGATGATGGCGCCACGAATCCGCGGGAAAGCAAACGTCTTGAACGGCACGCCACGCGTAGGATCGAATTGTTGAGCCGCCTCCACCAGTCCCAGGACCCCGGCGGATTCCAGGTTCTCGGCATCAATACCGTCTGGCAAGCTAACAACCATTCGCGCCAAAATATGACGCACATAGTCCAGATGGCGCACGATCAGTTCGTCGCGCATCAGCTCGCGTGAGACAGTTCGGTATTTTTGAGCAGCCAATCCCATAAGCGGTTCTTAGCGCATACTCCGTGTCGGTCGTTTCTCGAACG
>JAGQPK010000206.1 GCA_020426755.1 Planctomycetales bacterium | reverse complement strand
ATTGTGTTTTCGACGTTCGTGTTTTAGATTGTTATCTGGAAAAACATCTGTACAAACCTGCATGTCGGGTGGTCGACGAAGCAAACAGGGAGGCGTCAACTGATGGCGGACGACACTGATAATGGGGAGCCTCAGATCCAACCAAAGTGGCGGCCGCTGGGTCGATACGAACGGCGCGTGCTAGGCGTGTTGGTGGAGAAGGCCAAGACGACTCCCGACGCGTATCCGATGACGCTGAACGGGCTGACAAGCGGCTGTAATCAGAAAAGCAATCGCGATCCGCAGATGAACCTGCAACCCGAGCAGGTAGAAAACGCATTGGAAAAGCTGCGGCATCTTTCGGCGGTGATCGAAGTTTCAGGCGGTGGCCGTGTCGCCAAGTATCGTCACATGATCTACGAGTGGATGGGCGTCAGTAAGGTTGAAGCAGCGGTGATGACCGAACTGTTGCTGCGTGGGGCCCAGACGGTTGGTGAACTGCGAGGTCGTGCGGCACGCATGGACCCGATCCCAGACGTGGCCGCTCTACAACCAATTCTGCAGTCGCTGATCGACAAGAAGTTGGTGATCTCGCTCACCCCGGCCGGGCGTGGGCAGATCGTCACTCATGCACTCTACACGCTAGACGAATTGGAGAAGATTCGCGCGGTAAGTGCCGCCGCCTATGTGCCCGACGCTGCACCGCCGGTCCCTGCGACACCGTCGCATCCGACATCCGCCTCAACGTCTGCTCCTGCAGCACCACCAGGCGCATCCCCCCCGGCTTCAGCAGCGCCCAACTCGACAGTCAATGACGGCTGGCAAGCCGAACTGGCCGAATTGCGGTCGGAAGTAAAGACGCTCCGCAGCGAGCTCGATCGTGTCAAAAGTGATCTGCAAGATCTTTGGAATAGCCTGAACTGATGCTGCATCGCCGAACGGTCCCGCTGGTCAACGTGCTGGTACTCCTATCAGCGACACTTTGTCCTCACACCGTTCGTGCCCAAACATCGGATTTGGTTGACCAAAACTTCTCGCAGCACTTGCAACAACAACGGCTCTATCGCCTCGCCGGGCTAAATGCCGAGCGTCAACTTTCGCGCATCACAGATGACGATCGCGCAAGATCGCAGTGGATTCGCGAATTGCTAACCGCCCGCAGCCTCGAAGCGCTCGAGATGTCGCATGACCTGGCCGCTCCACAATGGCAACAACTCGACGCGGACTTTGCACGTTGGCAGGCGGAATTGCGCGACGATTTTGCACGAGCGGAAGTTGATGCGAAGTACGAGTATGTTCGATACCGTCGCGCAAAGTGGATGGTCGACACGGCTAACTTAGACGCAAACCGCGCCGAAACATTGGGACGAGCTGGTGGTCTACTCCGCGAGATCAGCGGAAGACTACGATCGCTTGACGACAGATTGTCACAGTTAATTCGTGATCCATCCACGCGTGATAGTCCCGCACTGTCCGTAGCGGCGAAGCGACTCCAACAACAGAGTAAGCTGCTGGCAGGCGAGGTTCGCTTGGCGCATTCCCAGTGCTACCTGCCGGGTTCCGCCGATGCCACTCACCTGCTTTCGGAAGCAGACGATCACTTCAAAGAACTGGCCCGTGCCGTGCCGCCGACCGAGGTATCGCTGACGGCACGACTTCGCGAGGCGGAGACACAACGGCGACTCGGGCAGTTCGAATTTGCCCAACGATACCTCGCTTCCTTCCCCGCTGAACTCCCGGCAGATTTTGACTCACAGTTGCGTCAGGTCGAAGAGGCGGAACTCCAGATCGACCTGGGCAGACCTCAGAACTCGATCGAGTTGCTCAACGAACCACTGCAACGTCCTGCACGAGCCGGCGAGGGCGAGTGGCGTGGTGCCGCGCGGCTGACCGTCATTCGCGCGTATCTCGCCTTAGCCGAACAGTCGTCGAAAGCCAATGCAGACAAACCCGATTCATCAGTTTCGCGGGCCTACCTGAGCGCGGCGGTGCGGCAAATCGCATCTCTAGAACAAGAGTCATCCCGCTACTGGGTCCGCCGTGCCGAAGCAATGCTCGCCAGTGTCGGTGGCAACGCGCGCCTTTCGCCCACGGAGTCGTCGAGTAGTCCGGGGGACGCAGAGATAGACATCCTCAGCCGATCCGCCGCGAACTTCTTTCGACGTGACCAGCATTCCGATGCCATTGTCGCCTACCGAAAGGCGGCCGGCTTGGCTTTTAATGCGGGACAATTGACAAAGTCGTACGACCTGGCCATCAAGGCTGCCGCGATTCTGCACCAAGACAAACAACATCGCGATGCAGTGAATGAATTCAATCAGATCGTCGACAAGTATCCGCGCGAGCCACGCGTTGCGCAGGCGGATTGGCTGGCAATCTTGAATTCGGCTCAATTGCTGGCTAAGAACGAACTGGATGTCGACAGCTATACCAATCACTTGCGGCAACACATTTCACGCTGGCCTGATGATGCCACCTCGCAGGCGGCGCGCGATTGGCTCGGACGCCTCCTGCAGCAACTCGGTCAAGATCAGGAGGCGCGCGATGTTTGGCAAGCGATTCCCGTGACCTATGACGGTATCGACGGGGTGCTCGCGCAGCTTAGGACTAGCGCGCTACAGCAGTGGACGCGCCCCTTGCGACCCGATGACGTGGGACGATTCGCGCAGCGATCTGCCCATTCGCCGACCAGCCGGCACGTTCGCCCCGCAGAAGACGAAGTCCAGCACCTACGTTTGTACCTGCAAGAAATCGCTCGCTCAGCGAAGGCCGCCGAAAAACAGGGTACGCATGCGCGTGCACAACTCATTCAGTGGGAAATCGAGTTGCTGTTCACGGATACGCCTTTGGCTGAGTTGGCACCGCCCACGAAACCTGCCACGTCACTCCTTTCGCGCCAAGAACAAGAACGTTTGACGATGTTACGAGCGCTGCAGTCTGCACTCGAACAACCAGCAGAGAGCCGCAGTGAGTGGCGGGAAATCTCGGAAGCGCAATTCGACTTGGTGCTGCCGATGCTGGCGCGGTTGGACCGCGAGATTGTCGTGCAATCGGCGACGGCCCCAAGGCAAGTGTCCTTAGCGACGCAGCAATGGCGGATTGTTGAAGGCGTCAACTCCAAGCCTGCCTGGCAATCAAATGCCCAACTCTTGTCATTCGCAGGTGCAGCCCTAACGCGACGCGGCACTCCCGAACCAGCGATTCGCCATTATGAACAGCTCGTTGACTTGGAGCCTAAATCGGCGGGGCACCGTTTGGCGTTGGCCGAACTCAACGAAGCGTTATCGTCCGATATTGCGGTCAAGACGGCGCTCGACAATTACCGACGCGCCGCGCGGCTTTGCGAAGAGGCCACTCCCAAATGGTACCAAGCCAAGCTGGGCATCGCTCGCACCTTGCTTAATAGCGGTCAACGCGAACGCGCCGCCGAGTCAATTCAATTACTGGCAACACTTCACCCTGATCTGGGTGGTGAACCGTGGCACGGCGAGTTTCAACGCATACTCGAAAAGGCACAGTGAGATAGCGTGCGGTCGCTCACGCACGACTACCTCGTCAACTCAAGTGAATCCTGATCCGGTGTCACTTGTGCTTGCGACTCGCGTCCGTCGGGCCAGACCACGGTGACCGCAGCGATCGGCGAGCCAGTTCGTCCGATCAGAATGCGGGTACTGGACTGTGAAAGATAGCCACTGCCCGCATAGATCTCGGTTGTCGCGACGGTTCCGTCGGCGCGGTGGATCTTCAATCGGCTGCCAATTCCGGCCCGATTGCCAACCGCACCTCGCAGACTGATTTCCAGCGGTCGCGGCTGGTCTTCGCCGCCGCGGTTTTGCATCCACTTGACCTCACCATCGTTCTGCACAACCAACAAATCGGGCCAGTGGTCTTGATTCCAATCGAACGTCAGTGTGCCCCGCGCATCGCCATCGATGATCAGCCCCGAGTCGCGTGGTGAGACCGACTTCAGTTGTCCGTCGGCACCGCCTTGCAACAGTAGGCTCATCCCGCTGTCCATGCGGCCTGTTTCGGCCTGCGGTTCGAAAAAGTTTTGAGCAAGATACAGGTCGAAGTATCCGTCACCGTCTGCATCGACAACCGTCGCGCCGAAGACGGGTGAGATCTGTGCGAATTGCGACAGCGGCTTGAATTCAAAACGACCGTCGGTTTGTTGCACGAAGACTCCTGTGTCGAGAGTCGTCGCGGCAAATCGTTCAGCTTGATCGAGGCACTGCTCTGTGTACAAAGTCGAGAGATCCGCCAAGGCGAAGTCGTGATACGTCTTGAACTTATTGCGCAGAAACGGCATTGCGTTGCTGGAACAACTGCGACCGCGAATGGGCACTAGACTGTGCTCTTCGTATTCGGCTTCGACCAACTGCTTCTTGCCAGACTTGTCGAAGTCTCCGTAGTAGAGCACGGCCGGAGACTCGAGCGTCGCGTGATACTTCGTGTTGCGACCAAAGTTCCCCACGACGTAATCGAGATCCTGATCACCATCAATATCCAGTGCGACGACCGAATTCCACCAGCCAGTCAAGGAATCGAGTCCAACTGCGGCCGTTTGGTCCTCGAGCTTGCCTTCAAGATTCTGAAAGTACTTGACCGGTCCCCATTCATGGGCGACGACGAGATCACACCAGCCATCTCCGTTGACGTCAGACCAAATCGCCGATGTCACTAGGCCGGACTGCGCCACCGCAGGAGCCAATTCGTTCGTTCGATCGACAAAGCGACAACCTTCGTTCACCCAGAGAATGCTATTGGGCGTTTCTGGATAACGGCCCGGCACGACGCGGCCACCCACGTACACATCGAGATCTCCATCGCGATCGAAGTCTGCGGCCGCGATGGCGCCACCGCTTTGCGAGTCAAATGGCAACACAGTCTCATCGGCTCGCGCAAACTTGCCCTGGCCATCATTTAGATAGAGTCGGTCCGCTTGTGACACAGGATCGTCACCCTCGACTCCACCACTCACAACCCACAGATCCAAATCATCGTCGGCGTCGACATCCAACAGCAAAGCTCCCATATCCTCCGAAACCGCATCCGCGTCGAGGGCCGGTTGATCCGATCGCTCGAACGTGCCGTCGGTCGCTAACCACAGCGTTCCGGCACTGCCGGCAGCCCCGCCCAGGAAGAGATCTTCGTCACCGTCGCCGTCGACATCTCCTACGGCCACGCCAGGTCCGAACTGCGAAAGCTTGTTAGGCAGCAGCGGTTGATCCTGGAAGTCATCAAACTCACGCTCGACGTGACGCGGCGGTTCTTTGGTAGTGACGGGCGTGAACCATGGTGCCACGGTTGCCACCTGAGGTGACGTAGCGTCGTCACTTGAAGGTTCGGTCACACGAATGGTGGTGGCACCGGCAGGCACAGCGACAATCTGCCGCCGACCGCTGGGCCAATCCACCGTCAGTTCCACCGCATGTGAACTTGCACCGAGTCCAAAATGAACAATCTGATCGTTGCCGGAAAGATATCCGGTGGAGGGACTCATCTGCCGAATCAGGGGCTGATTCGTCCCGTCAATCTTGGCCTGTACGATCGCACCGATGCCGAAGCGGTTAGATTTGTCACCACGCAACTCGACGCTCAAGCCACGGTTGGTCTGATCTGTTTCATTGCGATAGATGCTGATCGGTTCGTTCAGATTAACGATGACCAAATCCAAGTCGCCGTCACGATCCAAGTCGCCAACGGCCGTGCCGTAGCTGACACCCGTATGATCCAGCCCCCAGTCTTGCGAAACGTCGTCGAAGTGTAATTGGTGATTGTTGCGCAGTGCTAGATTCTGCTCCGGACGCTCAGGCCGGTGGCGATAGAGATCCCAATAGGTGTGACCGATGAGCATACGCTGATCAAATGTGACATCCGAATCGTTGAAGTTGCGAAGGATGCCGTTGCTAATAAACAGATCCAGCCAACCGTCGTTGTCCAAATCAGACAGCTTGGCAGCCCAGGACCAATCGGTATCGGCCACGCCGGCCTGATATGCGACTTCCCAGAACCGGCCAGTTCCCGAATTGAGATACAGCGCATTTCGCATATATTGAGGCGGTGGACCGGCCACGGCGCGCAGCTTCTCGGCGTTCATCGCCCCCATCGTTGTCTTTTGCTTGTAGTGCGTACGCGCAGACATGTCGACACAGATCAGATCGAACAGCCCGTCGTTGTTGACATCACCAAAGTCAGATCCCATGGAAAACCAAGGGGTGTGGGGAATGGCTTCCAGTAAGGTGTTGCGAAAAGTCCCATCGTGCTCGTTGTGGTACAGCATGTCGGGATCATTGAAGTCATTGCACACATACAGGTCGATCCAGCCATCGTGATCGTAGTCCCACCACGTGGCAGAGAGCCCAAATCCGTTGCCAGCGATGCCGGCTGATGTGGTGACGTCGGAGAAGTGACCCTGTCCGTCATTATGGAACAGTAAATCAGGTCGCCCATATTCTTCAATGGTGAAGCGCGTCGCATCGACCTTCGCCAACGCATAGAATCGCTCGAACTCAGGTAGCACTTGAACGGTCTGGTCCGGCAGCACGCGCCAAGGCGGTTGTTGAGGGCGGCCACCGGCGCGATAGTAGCGATTCGTCAGGATGTAAACATCAAGGTGCCCATCGCGGTCGTAGTCGGCAAACGTCGCGGTCAGCGATGAGTCAACGATGTCGAGGCCCCAGCGCTGTGCTTCTTCGGTAAACACACCCTTGCCGTCGTTGATGAAGAGTGAATTCGGTCGATCGTAGTTGCAGACATAGAGATCAAGATCACCATCATTGTCGATGTCGACGAAGACAGCCCCTGTACCCCAATCATCACCGCCTCCAACCCCGGCCGATTCAGTGACATCTTCCCAGCGAAAATCCTGCACTTGGCGATACAACCGATTGCTGCCGGGACCATGTGCGAAGAACAGGTCAGGCCGGCCATCGCCATCGACGTCACCGATCGCCACACCACCGCACACATAGCTTGAGTGGTAGAGCGCATTCATGGGGTGATCGGGTTCGATGATCGATTGAAACGTCACACCAGTCTCGGCCGATGACAGCTTGCGAAATCGATGACGGATGTCCGTCGATAAAATTGCCTCTCCAGTGGAATCGGTCGCGTCGATCTGAGTGGGCACAGCCAGTTCTTCCGAATGATCAACTACCGCAGACGGCTGCGTCGTCGTGGCCGAAGGCCCCTCTTCGTCCGGCGTCACAGCCGGCGCTGAAGACGCAACGTAATTCGTATCGGTGCGACTGCATGAGGCGGCGATAACCAACACCAACAACGTCGTAAGCTGAGCGATTCGCTGTAAATCGAGCAACATGAATCGTGTCACGATGAATTCCACCAGCAGACAAGAGCCTTGGACTGAGCGCAAAAATAAACAGGTGGTCACGAGGACCACCTGTTTTCAATTTTGATCTGCGTTACCGCAAATTTCAATTAGCGACGACGACGACGAGCGAACGCCGACAGGCCGAGCAGCATCAGCACGAAGCTGGATGGCTCGGGCACTGCGCTAACTGCAGCGCGAGGACCTTGCTCGTAGCCACCTGCAGAGAAAGCGGTGACGAAGTCCGAGCTGTTGAAGTCACCGTCGCCATTCCAGTCGCCGGTGCCCCAAGTCGAGTTGCCATCGATGGCGTCTTCGTATTCACCGGCAGTGAACACCGTCACGAAGTCGCTCGAATCAAACTGACCGTCCAGGTTCGAGTCGCCGTAGTAGGTCTTCTTCAGTTCGTTGACCCACACATCGCGATCCAGACCATCAACCACATTGTCGCTGTTGAGATCGTAGGCAGCCGGGTTGGTACCGGCGCGAACTTGAGCGCTCAACGCGTCGATGTCGGCGGCATCCAGCACGCCGTCACCGTTGAAGTCGCCGGACAAACCACCACCGAAGGTGATCATGCCCGTCGCCGAATTGAACACCCATTCCGGCGGGAAGATCGTCGGCGTACCAATGATTTGGTCCGCAACGAGGATCTGGAACGAGGTTCCATCAGCCGGGGCACTCGCCGAATTGATGAAGAACTGAGCTCCATCCACATTCAGCTTGGTGGTAAAGACGTTCGAATCCGGATTAGCCAGAACGAACTTGTCAGAGTTGCCGGTGGCCGGATCAACTTCGAATTCCCAGCCGGTTTCCGACGGAGAAATCGTG
>JAGQPK010000205.1 GCA_020426755.1 Planctomycetales bacterium | reverse complement strand
GGAATCAGCACTGATGCCTGGTCGGCGACGGTGCTGACGCGGAGCAAATCTTCCTGACATGAGATCAGCACATGTCCGATGCATTTGCCCTGCACGTTGGTGGCGAAAGCTTCACAACCTTGCCCCGGCGTCAGTTTTGACACTTCATTGGTGCACAGGTTGTGGAGAAACCGTTGCCGATCACTGCCAGTCAAGTCAATCTGCGTCCGCCGTTCGAACGCGACGAGCGCGCACGCGTGCTGCATAGCGTAGTAGTGGCTGGCGGCTTCATCTGGCAAGCCATCGGACGAACTCACGATGAAGACTCCTCGGAAAGACGGGGCATGACCTGCTGAGCGTTTTGCAGCACGACGCACGAATCATGTTGAGACGCTAACCGGACGACTTCGTCTGGTCCGGAAACGTAGGCCACGCCCAACGATTCAACGCGTTCTTCGTCGAGACGGCTGAGCAGATACACGCGGGTGCGCTGCAGCGTTTTTACCAAGGTGGCTGCCGCAACGGCGTCGGCCGTATGTTGCTTGCCGACAATTCGTACGGCGTCGTCCAGGCTCTCTGCACGCGCGATCCGCCGCAACGTCGGACCCGGTTTACTCCGCAGGTCGCAACAGACGGCGATCGTGCCGCCCTCCTCGACAACTCGGCTGGCGGCGTCGAGCGCTCGTGCGAAACTTGTCCACGATTGTTGTTGCCTACCACCCGGTAACGTCGCGACGACAAGCTGAGCTCGCTGTGGCACTTCGCAGTTCCAGATCGCTTCGCACAATTCCAGGCTGCGTTGTTCGACGGATGTCGTTTCGCCAGTAACGATATGGAGCAGGGTCTCACCATTGCCTGGGATGGTCTGCACTACGAATTGCACTCCTAGAAACCAGTAAGCTTCTTGAGCCTCTTCGATTAGCGCTTTCCGCTTGGCTGATGAACGTGCCGCTTTGGGTGAATTGAATCGCTGTTGCGTCGCTTCGTCGGCAAAGGCCGGGAACAACACACCGGCCAAACCGAGCGAACCCAGTGATTTGGTTGGGCGGGTCACGCCGAACGGGATCACTACATCGGCCTCGACGATGGCTCGATTCAAATAGATGGGGCTGTCGTGGCTGGAGACATTCAACATGCAGAGCTGCTCGCGATTCGCGGCATCGTGAGCGATCACTTCAATCGAGGCCTGCAGATCCTCGGGCAGCAGTCGCGTCGGAGATTCACGCGTCAAGCGAGCATCGGTTGCGTGTCGCAATACCGTAATCGACTCGGGGTCGACGCCGGCGTCCAGCAGCTCCATCACGGTGCCGGCGACAAGTGCCGCAGGCTGGACGAGTGCTTCCCCCAGTACCAACACGACTTCGTCGCCGGGGACTACGCACTGGGAGAGTCCCGGGAAATTCAAGGGTTCGGCCCAGGCGGCCCGCATTGCGTGGGCCAGGTCTTCCAATGGTTCCATGCGCGGTCGCCCGACATTGGCCACCGCCAATTCATCTGGCAAACGCAGCGCTGATCTCACGCCGTACTCGATCCGTGCCATGGCGATCAATGGACTCCGCGGATATGGATATGACAATCCCACAGCGTAACCGGACAGGCGAAATAAAGCAATTTCGGCACGAGCTGAAGTCCTCTAAAGTGTGCTCGTGCAGCTATCTCTCTTGACGTGCCAGTTCGCCGCAAGGCGCTAGCCGCGGTTCTCACTGAATTCCCAGCCAAACCGACGCCAACGCGTTACGGCGAACTGGATCCCGCAGCATTGTTCGCCGAGGTCGCTCAGCGTTCGGCTTTGACAAGGCACCGGCGTTCTGGCACAACTCAGGATTGAGGGCAGTACCTATGGTAAGCACCGCTCAAACCGACGCTAACGCGTTGCGGCGAACTGGGCGCGAACGTGCCACGAGGTATAAATCATCGAACTTAGCATCATGGATGGGGCCGCTATTGTGAGGGATTATCGAGGCGTGAAGATTGGCGTTCAATGCGCCCTTGCGATTGTCGTAGTTTGTTGCGTGGCACCAGTCGGTTGCCAGCGGCGCAGTACTGCTACCGCGCAGCCAGGCGCTCAAGCGGATCCAGCCAGTCCAGCCGGGGTTTTGACATCGATTCTGCGTGACTATGCCGAACGTCCGCGGCATCAGGAGTTGAGCGTCTTGACGCTGGCCTACGATGGGCCGCACGGACGCGTCGTAAAAGAAGATCATTTCCACTTCGACTTCGCGCGGCCAAATCAAATTCATCTGGTGGTCAAGCGTGCGCAGAACAAATTGCAGATCGTCAGCGATGGGAGATCTCTATGGGTAGCGGTGGACGATCCCTCGTCGAACAATCTCGGGCAGCAAGTGGTCCAACGTCCGGCACCTGATCGCTTGGGTGTGGGTGAACTGTACGCAGCCACCGAACTGCTTGACCCGGCCAGGCCCGAACAAATGATCAGTCTGCTCTTAGGGTTGCCCGTCAACCTGCAACTGACACCGTTGGCATGGTTAACGGGAGACCCGGTGATGGCGCGCGTCATCGCAGATCCGCAGCGCGTCAGTGAGTTGGAGCCCGGCGACTTGGCACTCGGGCCCTGTCGTCGGCTGCGAGTTGAAACGGCGGGTGGTCCCTTTGTGTTTTGGGTGCAAACTGACCAGCGCAGAATCCTCCGCGTCGACTTGCCTACAAGTGATCTGTTTGCCGAACAGTCCGACTCGCGGCCCGTGAACATTTCGCTGACCTGGCAGGTCAAGGCGTTTAGTGATAGTGACAATCTCGTGTCATCTGAATTTAAGTTTGATCCCTCGTCCGACACGCAGTTTATGCAGTATTTCGTCATGCCGCCGGTGACGCAACTCCATCCGTCGCTCGGTAAATCGGTGCCGATTATGCAGTTTGAAAACTTGCAAGGCCGTCGCGAAGCCAGTTCCGACTGGCGTGGCAAAGTGGCTGTTTTATTGTGGGTTGATGATCAGGAAGCGTCACGCCGTGTCTTGCCGCTGTTTGAAGACGCTGCAGCGCTGTACGCAGGTAAGCGGGATGATGTCGCCTTTCGTGTAGTCGATGTATCTCCGGTTCCAACGGCAAGCAGTTCCGCACCGAATGACTTCGCACCTGCGCCCGTGCCCAGGCTGCTCGATCGCGCGGCCGTCGGGCACGATGTCTTGCGTGTTGCCGAGGCGCCGACGTTGGTCGTGTTGAATTCGCAGCACGAACTGAGCTGGTTCGAGGTCGGTGCCAATCCGCAACTCGACCAGGAGTTGGTGCAGATTCTCGATCCGTTACTGGCTGGCAGCGATCTCGCAGCTGACGTGCGGCGCGCTGCTGAGGCTGAACAGCAACGTTACGAGCAGCAATTGACGCTCGCGCGGCGGCCGGAGTTCGCGGACGGCACGCAATCAGCCAGTAAGCCGGCTGCGTCGGACATGAATTTGGCGGAACGTAAGCCGTTTGCGAAGTTGGAAATGACAAGTGTGTGGCAGTCTAGCGATGCCGTCGATCCGGGCACCATGGTGTTGACCGGAGATCCTCGCACTCAGGATGCGCAGTTGCTGGTCGTCGACTCCATGCGCGAGCTAGTTTCACTCTCTTTGGCGGGGAAGATGATCGGACGTACGACATTGCCAATTGACGACAATGCCTACGTGACGGAGATCCGCACGGCAGTCGATGCCGCAGGACGACGCTGGTATTTGATGTTTTCTAAGCTCGGTCGATTCGTCTATCTGTGTGACGAAAGACTGCAGCTACGGCAGCAGTATCCGGCCACGGACGTCCGCCATTCCGGTATCCAGGATGTGCTACTCGACGATTTGGACGCCGACGGGCAGCTGGAGGCCTACATTGCGTTTGCCGAGCAGCTTGGTTGCCATCGCATTGACTTGAACGGTCGTGCCGTTTGGAGGCTTGACTCACTGCCGGCCATCGGCTCGTTGGCGATCCAGCGGCGTTCTCAGCCGCCGCATCTGCTGTTGTCCGGCAGTGACGGGCGACTGGTTCCCGTAGCGGCCAACGGGCAGGCGGGGGCACCGTTGGCAGTCGGTAGACGCACGATCCATCAGTTGTTCGCTGCGCAAACAAGTCTCACGCGGCCAACTCAATTGCTAGGGCTATCCTACACGGTGGAAGGGCGACTCATCGCGCTGGGCTTGGACGAGCGGCTAAACGAAGTTTGGAGCTACGGATTGCCGGCCGGTTTGTACGGCAAGCCGTTGCAGATAGCGCAATGGATTGCCGGTCCCCGCGCAGAGCGAGCGTATTGGCTGCTAATCGGCCCGGATGGCTCGATTCATTTGGTACGCGATGATGGCCAAGTGCACGACTCGTGCAATCTGGGGCTCAACTTGCGCGGCGTGATAGGCTGTGCGCACGGCGACTCATTGCGGCTATTCATCGCTGCCGACACCGGAGTAACCGCGCTGGACGTCAAGGTGCCGTGACGGCAGTTGATCGAGTTAGCTCTTGGGACATTGGCGCCGACTGTTTTCTATGTTGCGTATGTCGACATCGTGACGGTAGGCCGGCGATTTATCGCTGGTATGCGAAAGCTCCGCCGCACTCGCATGCGACCTGCGCAGATCGAGCGCACTCTATGCACGTGGTGCGCGCACGCTGCTGCAGCGGTAGCGATCTTGGTGGGCGTCGTGCGGTTCGAAAACGCCGGGAAACTTGAGCAAAACCAGAAGAAAACCAGATAAAACCAGTTCTGGCATTCCGTTTGCAAAACCGGATTCGCGTCATCGCCAGTGTGTTCGACGGGTGTTCGGGCCACCAGAGAATGCAAGGGCGGCGATCGTTGCCGCGAACCTGTGGCGACATTTGTGCGACTTAGTTGTGGTGTCACGATACTTGTTCACCATGGTTTGCCCCGACGCCAACGACGAAGCGCGGTCTTTTTTCCGAACCCCTAGGAGCCATTGGGCGTCTTCATCATGAAAGCACTCGACAAAACAGACCAGTGGTGCCGTCAAAAGCATGAACGGTCACCTCCGTGCAAGTTCTTTTCTTTGACGGTGTGATTGATTCGGGAGAGAAAGAACGCGGTTGTGCTGAGGTTGGCCCCTCAGCGTGACCGCGTTTCTCTTTTTTGCACGCGGGTATTCAGCCAGTTTTCATGGAGTTAAAAGAAGTTTCCATGCCCACGCGAGAGACCTACTACCTTAAGCACATTCAGAGAGTTCGTTTTGACGTCCCCGTTTTCTGCGAACCTCTATCCGTGTTTCTATGCCCGCGCAGTGACGCATATGGGCAGGTACGTACCACGCGTCTCGACGTATCGCCCGCACCCGCGAGTGTGCGAACGACGACAGATTTGGCAGGCAACGTGGGTTGGCACGTGACGTTCCGTGACTTGACATTGTCACTGACGGTTTCTGCGACTAGCGTTGTCGAACGCCATTCTGTGGAGCAAAGCAAGTGGCGCGAAGACATTACAAGTTGGGGCCAGTTGGAGTCGCACGATCGCTTGGCCCGCGCCTACCTGGATCACCGCCATGTCAGTGAAGCCGCTCGCCATGAAGGTAGCATTCTGCATAATCAACTGACGCGTGGTGCAGAGGGAACGACTCCCTTAAGATTCTTACGCAGCCTGACCGAAGAGCTCGGGCAGCAGTATTCTTGGGAGCGACAGTGTGTTGGCACCGCAGTCATCCGTGCGCCCCGGAGTCAAGCTGTCGTCCGCGGCGAATTGCCGGCGCGAATTGCTGCCCGTATGAAGTCACTGCAGATGTCGCCTGCACTGAGCGGAACCGGCAAGTCGGTTGCCGTGAATCAAGACGTGAGTGGTAGCGGCGGAAGCCTGCGTGCTGACGAGGCGGTCCGCCGCACGATCGATCGCTTTACGTCAGCGGCGCGCCTGGCCAATGTGCCGACTCGAGTCGTCGCCGGGTATTCACTGTCGGATGAGGTCGTGGAGAGCCAACTCAAGACGTGGGCCGAGTGTTACTTGGGACCAGCCGGTTGGATCGGCTTCGATCCCTGCAGCGGACAAGTTGCTGACAGTCGCTATCTGGCCGTCGCGACGTCGTCGAACTTCGATACGTTGCGGACTGTCGCTGGCGAATTCCGTGGCACGGCTGAAACGCCCGTCTGGTCGACACAGATTATTGTGCGTCGTCAGTAGCTGCGAGTGAGCGTGACGGAATGACGGGCGATCTCCAGCTTCAAGCTTCAGAAATCGGCAACCATCATTCCGAAATCGGTTCGCGGTAGGTCCTAGCGACTTTCCTAATCGAGGAAAAGCGATAGCTGCGCGATCGCCGCACTCCAAAAGAGACCGATCGCACTTCAACGGAACACAGAGTCGCATGCGACTAGCTGGTCGGTCGCACCATCTTCTTGATGACGCCTTTGACCAAAGCGGGACTCTGTTGGATCACACGTTGCACGCGTTCGAGCGGCATGGCGATATAGCGCTTCCAGCGTTCGTTCGGGCGTGCCACAAAGATTGTCGAGTGACTTTCTTGGTGAATCTCGGGGCGATTATCTTCGGTGTAGTAGTAGGCCGCAAAGCTCTTGCGGCTGGTTTCCTCGGGGCACGTGACGGCCGTGACGCCATGGAAACTGATTTCACTCGTTTGGAAAATCACACAGCGATTGAAGATTGGCAGGAATGTATTGTGGCAAACTTTCACGTTCTTATCCCACAGTTCGAGCGCTCCGCCCCATTCCTTGTGCCACTCCTTGTTGATGAACACAATGATGTTCAAACGGCGGTGTAGGCACCGCTCGGTGATATAGTTGAAATCGACATGCACATCCAAATGACCGCGCGGTCCAGTCTGATGGATACCGCCACCTAGCAACAGCGGATCGGCTTGCAGGTTTTCAATGCCCGTGATTCCGGACATGATTCCCAGAAACTCGGGGCTCGACAACACTTCGTGGAGTTTCGCAACGCCGCCTTTGAAGTGACTGGAGTCCGTCACTTGAAACTTGCGACGCTCGTTGACGGCCTTGAAGCCCTGTCCCATCTTCTGCACGTCGTCAAACGTGGGGAAGTCGGCGGCAACCTGATTGATGAAATCTTCCTGCAACAAATTGTCAATGCAGATGCTAGGGAAGGGTTGGGCGTTGCGGAATCGGTCGGCACACGCGGCGATATCAAGCGGTTGGACGTATTGCCAAATGTCCATTTCAAATTACCTCAGCGGTGAATATCTCAGGGTCGAACTTGTTTATCACAGGTCTGCCGATTCACATCCTAGCCGCGGCATAAAAATGCGCCAATAAATGGACACCGTGATTTCCGATGCTCACGGGTCAATCGGTTGCCACCGCGAGTCCCCCAGGTGGCTCGTCGGGGCGACGTTGCGGAGTTTACCGCAACGCTTCCATGAATCTCAAGTGATCCTGCAGCGACAATGAACCACGCTCCCGTGGGTGGTTTCGCAATGGGGAATCAAGCACATGCATGACGTACATGGCTTGGTACCAGTGAGCGTAGTGGTCCGGTCGCAATCCCGGCACGCTGCGGTCGCGGTGAATTGGGCGTTCCGGGTGAGCGGCATTGTGTTCGTTGATCGCACACAGCTCACCGCATGATTCGTTGGCAAAATAGAAGGCCACATCATCGAAATAGAAGCTGACCGCGGGCAGATAGAGATTGGCGGCGCCCAACAGTCCTCGGAAGGCAGCCACCGTTCCGCTGTAGATGTCGACGTCGATGGACACGAAACCGATCGGCGAGTCCGGCGTCAGCGTTTCGACGAACGGTTCGATGGTGTCCTTGATGTTGCCGAGAATGAGTTCTGCTTTGTTTCCGAGTCGACCGCGAAGCTTGGACGGGTCTTCCATGGCAAAGTCGCCGCCAGACCACAACTCGGGATGGTCTTTGAATCCCTCCGGCGCGGGCAGCCCGGCACCCGTATCGAAACCGACCACGCGAATCTTCACGCCCGTTTCGGCGGAGATCAACTGAGCAAGTTCGCCCATGTTGGTCAGACCGAGCCCGGTCGCGACACCAAACTCACACGCCGTGATCCCCGGAATGCCGAAGAAGCGGGCCGTGTCGGCCGCTCGCAACAAACCGTAGGCGTAGTTAGGGCGTTCCAGCAAGCCGTGCGATTCCTTTTCGCGGAGCGTACCGAAGCGTTTCACCCAAGACCGGCGTCCTAATAGACGCCACCAAACTTTGCGACACAGGGAAGTTCGAAACAGCGTGCTCATACGATCTTTTCGGAGATATAAGTAGG
>JAGQPK010000204.1 GCA_020426755.1 Planctomycetales bacterium | reverse complement strand
CCTCCACGTTGGCGTCATTCGATCTCTTGGGATTGCCGCGAGCGCCCGGCCAATTGCTGGATGCAGGAGCTTACGCGTGGAACGACCGTGTGGCTGGTGACGTCAATGGTGACGATTTGGTCAATGCCACAGATATCGATTTGCTGTTCGCAGCTCGGCGCGCAGGCGATAACAACACCCGCTTCGATTTGAACGGCGACCAGCAGGTCGATGATCAGGACGTCGAGCTGTTACTCTCGGACATTCTGCAAACCGGAGCGGGAGACGCTAACCTCGACGGCATTTTCGATTCGTCAGATCTCGTGGAAGCATTTCAGCACGGCGAATACGAGGATCTGGTGCTGAACAATTCTAGTTGGCGAAGCGGTGATTGGGACGGAGACGGCGAATTTACAACCGCAGATCTCGTTGCCGCCTTTCAGCTCGGCACCTACATCGGCTAAGCTTGACGGACGTTTGAAAGACTCGGGCAAGCCTCCCGCGAACATCAAGAATCAGGCAAATGGCAGACGAACCGACGCAACAAGACACATCGCGCGACGCAGCAGCCGTTTCGTTGGCAGAACGGCTGGTGACCGCCTACCATGAAGCCGGGCATGCCGTGATGGCGCTAATCCTAGGTCGTCAAATCCACAAGATCACGATCGCACCGGGCCAGCTTCAGACGGGTGGCGTTCGGTTGGGTGCGTGTCAGATTCAGAAGCGTCGTGGCAAAGGTGCGCGCGATGCCATGGAGGACGAAATTCTCTTTCTGTTGGCCGGCATGGTCGCCGAATCGCAACTAACCGAACGTTACTGCGCTGCCGGTGCGGCCCAAGATCTGGCGGCGGTGCGTCGCATTCTTCGCGATTGCCCCGGCAGTGAACGTCAGCTCGAACGGCTGGAACGTCGTTTTCTCAATAAGACAGAACACTTGCTTTCGGCTCAGGCCAGTGTCCATGCGATTGAACTGATCGCCAAACAGTTGCTGGAACACACCACGGTGAGCGGCCGCGCTGCGGTACATCTTTTTGAAATCGCTCAACGCAAATTCGGCGACGACTGAGGCACATCGCAAGAACTCGCTAGGAATGCAAACGGGAAACAGCGTTCCACGAGCGGCGAACCGACAATAAGTGGCCGCATGTGATCATGCGCAGCACTTCAGTTCGCCGCAACCAGGCCATCTTGCAAAGAACTAGCGCGCGATCGCACTCTGGAATGCGCGACCGCATTACACATGACACCAGCCGTCAGCTCAGAATCTCATGCACGACTCGACCGTGCACATCGGTCAGACGATAATCGCGGCCAGCGTGACGATAGGTAAGACGCGTGTGGTCGATGCCGAGAAGATGAAGAATGGTGGCGTGAAAATCGTGCACGTGAACGCCATTTTCGGCTACGGTCGCGGCGATGTCGTCGGTGCTTCCCCAAGTCATCCCTCCTTTCACGCCAGCTCCGGCGAGCCATGAGGAAAAACAGGCACTGTGGTGTCCGCGCCCCTTGTCGCCATCGACGCCTGGGGTCCGTCCGAATTCGGTGGTCCAGACGACGAGTGTGTCCGCCAGCATTCCGCGTTCTTTGAGGTCTCGAAGCAATCCGGCCAGAGGCTTGTCGATATTGCGAGCGTGGTCGGCATGTTCAGCCATGTTGCCGTGTTGGTCCCAGTTGTGACTGCTGCTACCGTCGACAAGCTCAAGAAAGCGTACGCCGCGTTCGGCAAGTCGACGCGCCACGAGACACTGCCAGCCGAATCCGTTGTTACTCCCTGGTTCGAGTCCGTACAGGTCGAGAGTTGCTTTTGATTCCTGATGAACGTCAAACGCTTCTGGAGCATCGGTCTGCATGTGAAAGGCGGTTTCGAAGCTTCGAATCCGCGCGGACAAGCTGGAATCGCCCGCACGATCCTTCAAGTGTCGATTATTCAACACGTCAGCCAGTCCCAGTTCGAGTTCCTGCAAACCGGCTTCGTCAGTTCGTCGCGTCAAATTGGCGATGGGTTCAGGCCCGCCAATCACTCGCACACCCTGATGGTAGGCGGGGAGAAAATCATTGTTAAAGATCTGCGTGCCTGCATACGGCATTTGCGGAGACAAGGCGATGAACGATGGTAGATTCTGATTGACCGTCCCCAGTCCGTAACTGACCCAGGATCCAATACTGGGCCGAGAAAAGAAAAACGAACCTGTGTGCATGCCGAGCGTCGCGTTGTAATGTTCGTTATCGTTTCCATTCAGCGATTTGATGACGCAGATGTCGTCCATGCATTCTCGCAAGTGTGGAAACAGATCGCTCACCAACGTGCCGCACTGCCCACCCGGTCTAAACTCCCACAGCGGCTTTAGCAACACCTTCTGTTGATTCGATAGCCCGCCACCGACCCCGGTCTTCTTTCCATCTGCTTTGAAAAGCTCCGGCTTGTAATCAAACGTATCCATGTGTGACGCTCCGCCATTGGAGAACACGAAGATCACACGCTTGGCTTTAGCCGCAAAGTGAGGATCCTTGGGAGCGAGTGGATCCTTCTGTGGCGATGCGGGGTTATCCGCCAGTAGCTCTGACAATAGCCCGGGCATCAACAGCGAACCGCCGACTAGAGAACGAAGGATGTCGCGTCGTCGAAAGGAAAGTGCGCGGTTCGACATGGCTTCTCAATCCAGATATACGAATTCATTGAGTCGAAACAACGACCGGACGTAAGCATTCCAGGCCTGATCGCGGACTTCTACCGGCGAATTGTCGGTTCGCTCGATCAATGAGGTTGCCTGTTCGAGGAACTGCTGTCCGGCAATCGCCTCTTCTGATGTTGCCGGACGAGCAAACAATAGTTGCCAAGCGAAATCGATCCTCGCAGCATCGGTCAGACGAGATGCTTGAATGCGCCGAGCAACCTGCTCCGCTTGCACGTGTACGAACGGATCATTCAATAGATACAAGGCCTGCAAGGGCGTGGTGGTCTCCATCCGCGTCGCGGTACTTGCGGAGGGGTCTGCTCCGTCAAAAATCGCCAGAAACGGATGTCTCTGAATACGTTGAGTCATGAGATACACGCTGCGATGGTTCGTGTCATACACCGCTTTAAAAGGCTTATGCTGAGTGAAATCCCAGGTTTCTTCTGCCGGGAATGGGTGTGGGCCGGCACTAGACAGGTCCAAGTTGCCGCCAAGTGCCAGCAGTGAGTCGCGAATCGATTCTGCATCGAGTCGGAAACGTGGAAAGCCCGACAGCCACGTGTTCGTCGGATCCGACTCGACAGCCTCCGGCGCCCGCATCGATGCTTGCTGGTAGGTTTGCGACAGCATGATTCTTCGATGCATGGCCTTGAATGACCAGCCCGACTTTCGAAACTGAGTCGCCAGAAAATCTAGCAGCTCCGGATGGGTCGGCGGGTTTCCTTGTTTACCAAAGTCATTTGGCGTGGGGACGAGACCACGACCGAAATGATGTTGCCAGATTCGGTTCACGATGACTCGTGCGGTCAGCGGATTGTCTGGCGACAGAATCCAGTCGGCCAACTGCAGTCGGCCGCTTTCAGGGCAGTCTGGGGGCAGTTCCTCACCACCCAACACGGTCAAAAATCGTCGCGCGACAACGTCGCCCGTGCGTGTCGGATCACCTTTGAGCTGAATCGCTACGTCGACTGGCGTAGCGAGATCCTGAACTGCATAAGCTGATTGATAAATTGCCGGCTGTTGCGCTAGCTCTTCGGCAAAACGCTTTGCGTCCTGCAACTTCTGCTCGACAGTTTTCTTGTCGTCTTTCTTCGTACGCTTCAGCGAATCCTGGAGCTCACGTACAAGTTTGTCGCGCCGTGCCTGCTCCTTGCGACGTTCGGCAGCAGCTTTTTGAAGTCCTTCGACCTGATCTTTCGGCACCAGAGGCACAAGATCGCGCTGACGTTTGTCGAGCTCAATGCCGGGCCAGGGATAGCGGGTGCTCGCAAAAATCCCATACAAGGCGTAGTAGTCACGGTTTGTAATCGGATCGAACTTATGATCATGACACCTTGCGCAATTGAGCGACAAACCTAGAAAGGACCGGCCTAGATTGTCCAGAGTGTCCTCAATGGTTAGATGCTGAGGGTAATCATCAACACGGGACCCGAATCGACGCGAATTGGCGATGTAACCCGTTGCGATGATTCGCTGTTGTCGTTCTTCCTCGGTGGCACCTCCGAGCAAGTCACCGGCAATTTGTTCGCGGACAAAGTCGTCGTACGGCAGATCGTTATTAAACGCACTGATCACCCAGTCGCGGTACAATCGCATCTGGGGAATGGGGTAGTCGGAATTGTCTCCGGCAGTGTCAGCATAACGAACGATATCTAGCCAATGTCGCCCCCAGCGCTCACCATAGCGAGGCGATGCGAGGAGTCGTTCGACAACACTCGCGAAGGCCTGGGGTGACTGATCCATCAAGAAGGCATCGACTTCCTGGGGTGTCGGCGGCAGGCCGGTCAAATCGTATGTCGCGCGGCGAATCAGCATTCGTCGTCCGGCGACTGGAGCGGGATGCATTCCCTGCAACTCCTGCCGCGCAAGCACAAATCGGTCGATATCGTCGATTGGCCAGGATGAGTCTTGAGTAGTGGGAACCGGCGGATCTGAAATGGGCCGCAGTGACCAGAACTGCCGCGACTCCTGCACGTCGATTTGCTTGCCAACGTGTTTTGTGGGGTGCGATCGCGGATCCGGCGCTCCAAGATTAATCCATTGCTCCAGATCGCGGATGTCCTGTTCCGATAGTTTTTCTGCGGGAGGCATTTGGAGTTCATCGCTGTAACGCACCGCCTTCATCAGCAAGCTGCGTTCTGGATCTCCTGGAACGACCCCTGGTCCACTGGAACCACCGCGCCGCAACGTCGCCCGCGAATCAACAAGCAGTTCACCCTGCAAATCGGCAGATGCTTCACTGTGGCATTCGTAACAGTTTGTGACCAGTATCGGACGAATGCGTTTTTCGAAGAATGCGAAGTCGTCTTCGCTGATGTTCACGTTAAATCCGTCGTATTGTCCTGTCCAAAGTTCGATGCCCGAGAAATTCGCGGCTCCGCCCTGACTCGTTATGACAATCCGACCTTCTTTCGATGACCTCGTGTACCACGGGCCGAGACGTTCCCAATGTCCCATACTGCCGCTGTTATAGTTTGTCTGAACGAGTTGGCCATTCACCGAGATTGAGTACACTTCTGAGTTATTGTCTTCCCAGACGTACAACAGAACCGTGTATTCGCCCGGAGGAATATCGTTCAATTCGATTCGATTTCCTCCCCACCGACTACTGCGAATCATCAGGGCGCGGTCAGGATCAGTGACAGGATTCAGCAAAACGTTGGACGATTCAAAGGCGTTGTCGTTGCAGATATACCTTGTTGAAGTGCCGCCCTCCCAAACATTGCCATCAATCGTGACAGATGGCCCGTTCAGGTTGAGACCACGGAAGAACGCCGGCGTCTCATCTGCCCGCGCGGGCGACGAACTCGCAGCAACAACGGTCAGACAAAGCAGCCAGAGCTTCAAAATGACTTTCAAGATGATGACAAAGCGAATCATTGCGGTCTTGTCTTGGCGCAAAGAAGATCGTGGTGCTCGCCCCGCGACGAAACGCATCATCGCAAACGCGAATGGCGACTTGGATTGATCGGAAGAACGTGAGCTATCCAGCATTACGAGCGCCCTTCCGTGATTAGAGTACCATGCCCAACAGACAGTTGATAGTCGCGCCCCTGGGAAACGCACGGCTGACGCTAGGGACCGAATCCAAATTGCCCAGTCGTGATCATGCGTGGCTTCTGCTCAACACGAGGTTAGTCGAACGGCATTAACCGCAGGTTTCACACTTGCTAGATGCGTTGGGAAAGTCGCACCGACGAGCAAGTTACAGCAAACCAGTCCGTTCAAACACCAGAGATACTCGGTCAACTACCGGCCGCAGCCCCGAACCACCGCCTGGTAATCCGCCAAACAGGACAAGACTGTGCAACACGCTGCCCAGCCACGTCGATCAAACGATGTGCCGTCCCTGCAGGATATCCAGCAGTTCTTGTGTGGCCACTTCACTACGGACGGCAGCAAGTTGTCGCTTGGCATGCTCTCGCGTCGCATCAATCCACTCGAGCGCCGCTTCTGCCGCCATCAGTCGCATGCCATGTTCAGACGCTAGTGCGTCGAGTAATAGTTCATGCAGCGTGATGTAAAGGTGTTCGCGCAGCGCGACAGCAAATAGATGAGATCGAGGCACGTACGGACTGGGACGAAGCGGAGTTGTTCCGTTCGCTTCGACTTGAATCGGCATAATGCGTACCAACTTGGGCGTGAAGTGCCCCACACCGTCAAATCTCGCCGATACCGCGCGTAAACTGCGGATCGTTCCCTTGGCGTTGTCCTCAAACAGATCCTGCGAGAGTCGGAGCAATAAGTGCGGCACCTCATCATCACTTGCTGGAGCATCATAGAGTCGGGCCAACGAAATTCCGTTTCGGGTGAGCAACCTTTGTGCGCGTCGTCCCACCGCATATACGGTTGCAAGTTTGTAACGTCGAAGATACTCGATTGCCAGTTGGACTACGCGAGAGTTAAAGTCACCACACAACCCCAGATCGGAGGCAAGCACCAGGAGTCCCGGATTCGTTTCCGTATGACGCGTCTGTCGAAATCCGATCTCACCTAATGCGTATGCGACTTGCTCCCGATAGAGTCGGGCGTCGCGCAATGCGGTGCGAGATTGTCGCAGATGACTGGCAGACACAGAGCGCATCGCGTTAATCGTATCGTATAACGCATTCAATGTACTAAGACGATGGGCAATGCTCTGTTGCCGCTTCATGGTTCTTACTGTGCAGTGCTAATTGCTTCAATTGCTACCGTCCGTAATCGATCAAACGCCGCGGCATCAAGTAGCTCACCCGCGTTCAGCCGCTGCGTGAGCTCTCCCGCCTGTTCGTTGATCCTGTTCAGCATTGTATCGACGACATCTGCTAACTTAGCGTTCTTGGTATTCAACAACCAACCTTCGTTTGCTGCCGTGAGTGTGATTACTTGCTCGGCAATGCTGCGTAAGCGAAATCGTGGTTGTTGCAGAAGAGTCCGCAGGATTGCGCCCCTGCGGAGCGTATCTCGTGTGGCCACGTCGATGTCGAGACCGACGCGTGAAAGTTTCTCCAGCGACTCGAATCGTGAGAGTTGTATCTTGAGGTTCTTGGCCGCTTCGCGGACTGGCGGCGGCTGCGCGACCGCACCGATGCGAGAGACACTACGTCCGATATCGATCGCCGGTCGTTCATCCCGTTCGAAGCGTGCTGCATCAAGATAGATTTGCCCATCCGTGATCGAGATCATGTTGGTGGGGATGTACGCTGAAATGTCACCGTCCGTTGTCTCGACGATGGGGATGGCGGTCACGGAACCTCCACCAAGCGCAGTTGTAAGTGCTGCGGCGCGTTCCAATAGTTCCGCATGGACATAGAAGATGTCGCCCGGATACGCCTCACGTCCCGGCGGTCGATCGAGCAGCAATGCCAACTCTCGATAGGCGTCGGCATGTTTGGTCAAGTCATCATAGATGATTAGCGCATGACCTCCACAGCTACGAAAGTACTCGGCCAAAGCAGAGCCGGCTAGCGGCGCAAGATATTGCATGCCGGGTGTATCTGACGCGTAGGCGGCCACGATCGCAGTATTCGACAAACAGCCGACTCGTTCAAGTGTGTCGTGCAGGGCGCGGACGCGCGAGATGGGTTGGCCGATCATCACGTAAACGCACGCCACATCGCCTGGACGTTGTGATGCAACGACATCGATCGCCAGGGCCGTCTTACCGGTATTGCGATCACCGATGATGAGTTCACGTTGGCCACGCCCAATCGGAATCGCCGCATCGACCGCCATGATGCCAGTCCACAGAGTCTCCTGTACGCTGCGCCGCTCAATGATGTCCGGCGCGGGGCGAAAGAGCGGCACGCGTTCACCTCGGCGCAGATGCGGTCCTTCATCCAGCGGATTGCCCAACGGATCAATCGTGCGTCCCAGGACTTCGCGAGATGCCCACAGTTCCGGCAACCTCTGGCAGCCTTTCACTCCATCACCTGCAGCAACGGTATTTTCATCAGAAAGCAAGATGACTCCAACATCGGTCTCACGCAGGTCAAAGGCGATTCCGAAGGCTCCCGATTGAAATGTCA
>JAGQPK010000203.1 GCA_020426755.1 Planctomycetales bacterium | reverse complement strand
GCCGGTACCAAACCTCGAAGGAAACTCCAAAGTGACGTAGTCCAGCGCTAAACGATCCCGTACTTTGTGGTTGCATTAAATCATGCCTCCTGCATACAAGCAACGTTGCGATCGATGTCAAATCGCCGTGAATCGCTATTCGTCTTGCTGAATATCCTCAGTGGATTGTTGGGACGCCGGTCGTTGGTCGCTCAGTGTTCGCAGGAAGGCAACGAGATTGGCTTCGTCTGTCGATGTGAGGCCGAGATTGCCGAGCAAGCCGCGTATGCCAGTTGGATTCTCGAGTGTCGTTGGATCCGCGATTTCTGGCGGTGGCCAGATTGGTTGGCCTTGGAGCCGTGCGTACGGATCACGCTCTGTGAAATTGATGACTTCGCCACGTGCGGTTGTCAGATTGCGAGTGTTATAGAAATGAACGAGTTGCTCCAAGCTTTTGAAATAGCCGTTGTGCCCGTAGGATTTTACGAAGTCGGGCGTTGGCCGAGCGTCAACGTTGCGTAGCGTCGGCGTTTTGAACTTGCCATTGATGCGAAGAAAATCACCGCGTCCGTCGCTACCGCTTCCGACGTTTCCCGGCGGTAGGGAAAGTCGACGATAGAGAACGTCGCCAAGCCCGAAATCGATGAATGTATCCCTGGCGATATTGAGTCTGGATGGATTCGCAACAGCATTCGTTTGCCTGTGATACGAAGCGGCAGGATTGCCGGGCACGCCAATGTTGTGGAACGAACTCGAGCTAAACAGGTGCTGCTCGTTCACTTCGTCCAGCGTGTGGCAGGTTGCGCAGCCGGCAGACTTGACTGCGGCTCCACCGGGACGACCAGTTCTGGAGCCGGTGAAGAGCTGCAAGCCCGCCAACTCAATTGGCGTAAGAGCCGCGGTGCCGCGAAGGTACGCGTCGAACTTGGAACTGAACGGCGCAAAAGTTGGCGAGCACTCAAAAGCTACGATTGCCGTTTTGATCTTGTCGAAGGCTTCATCGACCGTCAATCTATCACAGGAAATGCCAAACGCACGCTCAAATAACGCGGCATGTGGACCTTCAGCCACCGCTCGAACAACTCCCTCGCGAGTGTTGTTCATCTCATCTGAACCTAATAGCGGACCAGCAACTTGATCGTCTAGTGACGCGGCTCGTCCATCGTAGAAGTAGCCGCCAGCGTACGTTCCTATTGCTTCTGAGTATACGGGCGCGGTTGCCGGCGCTAAGGCAAGATAACCAAGACTGGGCGGCCGTCGTCTACTCAAGCGATCCGTATTCGCACCTGGGACGAGTCCTGATTGCTCGTTGACTCGCGAATTTGGAAATGTCCAACCCGCGGCTTGTGCATGACAAGATGCGCACGATTGCCCGGTGGGATTCGAAAGTGTTTCATCATTAAATAACGCATGTCCCAGCGTAACGACTGCCTTATGACGTATCGCTTCCTGATTAGTCGCCTCGCTTGCCGCGGACATCGCGCGTATAAAGAAGGGAACGCAAATCACAATGCACAACGGTGTTCGAATCAAAATAGGAAACAGTATCCAGATGCGTCGAACTTTCATATTGCTCTTTGCCAGTTCGTGTTTGCTGAGCGGGCTTGTGTTTCAAACCCGCGCGGTTGCTGAGCTATCGGCGCCAGTAGCATATGCGTATGGTGTGGCACCGGACACGTATGTTCCAAACGCCGCACCAGCCGCCGAAGTTGCCGCAGATTTCAATCGTGATGGAATGTTGGACATCGTGGTGACTCATCGTCGTGACGCTTCAGTTTACTTGTTTCCAGGCAACGGCGACGGTACGCTGCAATCAGCCGTACAAATCTCGGTGGGAGTACCGATTCAGGGCAACGTCTATGTTGCGGACTTCAACGGCGACGCCTTGCTTGATCTATTTCTACCCAGCGCAGACGGACGCGCGATCGTGGTCACCGGAAAGGGCGATGGCGCCTTCAATCAGGCAATTATCTCGTCTTCATTTAATCTTGCTGGTTACTATCCTCGCGGTTGGGCAGTTGGCAAGTTCTTCAATCGCAGCACGCTCGACATTGCCTTTACGCTGCCAACAAACGCTGGCAAACCCGCGCGGTATGGTGTCATCCCAGGCAATGGTGACGGAACGTTTGGCGATGCAATTGTTGGCCCGGGGGATCTCGTGTACTCACGCTGGATTGCGCCGGCTGACTTCAATCGCGATGGAAAGCTTGATCTGGCCGTTGCTGATGGGCATGGAACAAGTGCTAACACGGGCACAGCCCGATTGGTAATGTTGTTGGGAAATGGCGATGGCACGTTCAAAGTTGGTGAACACTACGCCAGTCCTCAGTTTCCCAGTGGCAATGGTTGGCACGATGTGAATGCAGTCGGACATCCAGAGAACGTGGCGGTCGCGGATTTGGCGAATCGTGGTGTGCTCGATGTCATTGTCTCGGACTATAGCAGCACGATCAACGTGTTTCGCGGCAACGGCGACGGCACCTTCGAAGCAGCGGTCAGCTACAACCCCGGTAACTATCCGCGCAATGTCCTACCAGTCGACATCAACGGTGACACCCGGCTGGACCTGGTTGTCACCAACGTCGGCATCGGGATTGGCGGTGCAATCTTCGAAAGGGTTGGCGCACAGGCCGGTTCTGTCAGTGTGCTGTTCGGTAACGGTGACGGCAGCTTTCAACAGCCGATCACGTACAACCCGTCCGCCTTTCCTGGCTACACGTTGGCGGCAGATCTAAACCGCGATGGTCATCCGGATCTCGTCACCACTCAAGTGTTCGACGGACATGCGATTCACGTAATGCTCAACCGAACAGCTGGCAGCAATCTACCTCCAACGTTCGTCAATCCGCCGAGCATCGTGGCCGCCGGCGATCACGCTCATTTTTCCGCACTTGCGGACGACGATGGCGGTGAGGCGATGCTCACTTACCATTGGTCAACAATCGGGCCTACTCCCGCGCCAGTGCAGTTCCTCGTCAACGACTGCAGCGGCGCGAGAGACACGGAGGCAAAGATTGCGGCGACCGGTACTTACGTGTTTCAGTGTAAGGTGACCGACGGCCAGGGATTATCAGTGATCAAGCTCGTGGGCGTGACACTTCCCTAGCTGTTCGCGCGGCGCACGAAAGTTACATTAACCGCCGTCCGGTTCCAATCAACATTATCCAAGCAACTAGCATCGACAAAACCTGATCAGCTTCTGGAACGGCGACAATCGCTGGCCTTGGACCTTGTTCATATCCGCCGTCGGCGAACGCCACGACGAAATCGCTTGTCGTGAACTCACCATCTCCATCCCAATCGCCCGTACTCCATGTTGAGTTTCCCACGAGTTCGTCTTCGTACTGCCCGGACGCGAACACGGTGACGAAGTCCTCGCTATCGAATTGCCCATCCAGGTTCGCATCGCCGAAGTAGGTATGCTTCAACGAATGAACCCAGTAAGTGATGTCGGCAGCATCGACTGCATGGTCGCGATTCAAATCATATCGAGCCAAGTCTGTTGCGCCTTGTCGAACACCGCCCATCAAATGATCGACATCAACGTGGGTGAATTCACCGTCGTAGTCGAGGTCGCCTTGGACAGCCAGATCTCCGGCGCGAATCTGTTCGAGTTCGGCCAGACTTAGCGCGCCAGCCCCATCTACTTTCGAGCCGTACACGCGCAAGTTGTCCAAGTATCCGTCAAATGCTCGCGCATAGTCATCAGTGCGGTTACCAATTGAGAAGCCAGGGGAGGGTAACGTTGCTCCCATCGGGAGACTATCAACTGCGACCAACGATGCATGGTACTCGCCCAGACTCGATTCCTGTTCGTTACGATAACCCTGGTAGTATCGCAGGTTGTCCGCTTCCGATGTGCCGTCATATGTTACGGCGAAGAACACCCACGTTTGTGAGTCGAGCCATTCGTCCACGCCACTGCTGCCGGCCTGCGTGTTCGTACCGTTTACACTCGTGCGCAGTCCATTGGGGTTTTCGCCGCGAACGGCAAAGCCTGCATTGGAAATTCCCGGTTCACCACCGAATCTGGGAGGCGTCATGAACAGTACGGTGCCGCCGCCGGAGAGTGGCACTTCTTCCTCCTCCGTCTTGTACCAGCCAGACACGGTCCAAGAGTTCAGCTCCGAAACGCTCGTGTCGCCTTCATTCAAGCCAATTCCACCAGGACCTTGCATGCGTTCGGCCAGTGAATTGTCAAACGCGATGTCGCTACCAAACTCGTAGTGACCCACGATGTCACCAGCTACCCCAGCGCCAGCGACGCTGTGTAAGTCGGTCTCTTCCTGCAAGGAATCGTAAAACGCCAATTCCGCTGTGCTGCTCCCTGTACTGACTGTCGACGATCCCGTGTCATTGAAACGATATTCCAGAATCGGCTCGGCGCTTCTGATCGAACTCGTCATACAAATCAACAATCCAAACACCTTACCACAACGTCGCATCTGCTCTGTTCCTTACCTAACGACAAACTGCCAAAACACAATGAAGGCTGATCCCCTTGGCAAGTGCCGTACCATTGCGGCGCATTGTGTCGATTAGCCCCATTCCGCTGTCTGGACGCCCGATTGGGTCGGCGTGAGCAGGAGATCGCTGAGCAACAACCGTGTCGATGGAATCGACAGGTGTGTCGAAAGAATCGCAGCCGGCACTAGCTGCGTGGCAGTAAGCGTCTCGAAACGTGACGAGCCTGTGAGTCGCGTCTACTTATCGCGTAAATTGATGCACTCAGTGACCGTGCGCCCCTGTGTGCCAAAGTCGCTGGCGAAAGCTAGCCGACCGCGTCAATGCCGTACTGGTCGAGTTTCTTGCGGAGCGTCGTACGGTGGAGACCGAGTTCACGCGCGGCAGCAGCGCAATTGCCGTGGTGTTTCTCCATCACAGCGATTAGGAGCGGCGGTTCGACGATGCTCAGCAATTCTTCGTATGCAGCGTATGACGGGGGCGTGTTCTGCAAAACGTCACTGGACCAGCGATAGATCAGTTCACGAATCTGCGCGCTTGCAGGTCTGTCGTCGTCGCGTTGCACAATTTCGGCGGGAATGGGGGAAGGGAGGTGTTCGGGCAAGATTGTGCCACCGCGCGCCACAATCAGGGCGTGCTCGACGACGTTTCGCAACTCGCGTACATTGCCGTACCAAGGGCGACGCTGCAATTCGGAGAGAGCGGCGTGGCTCCAAACGGGTAGATTGCCACCTTCGTGGCCGCGTATGCAAGCGGTGAAATACTGGATGAGATCCGGGATATCCTCTCCGCGTTCCCGTAGCGGGGGCACTTCGATTTGAAACGCCGACAGGCGAAAGAAGAGGTCGTGGCGGAATGTGCCCTCGGCAATCTTTGACAGCAGATCCTGGTGTGTGGCGCTGATCACGCGAAAGTTGGTGCGGATCGGTGTCGTTCCGCCGACGCGAACGACTTCCCCAGAATCCAACGCTCGCAGTAACTTGACTTGAACCGAGAGTGGAATGTCGGCGACTTCATCCAGAAACAGCGTCCCGCCGTCGGCTTGAGCTAACAGGCCACCATGAGCACGGTCCGCTCCTGTAAAAGCGCCCCGTTCATGTCCGAACAATTCGCTTTCAGCCAACGCTGGACTCAGTGCCGCGACGTTGACGGCGATGAACGGGCCGTCCGCGCGTCGGCTATAACGATGGATCGCTCGTGCAACTAACTCCTTGCCGGTGCCGCTCTCACCACTCAATAAGACACAGGCGTCAGCGGAAGCAGCCAAGGCGATTCGATTAAACGCCGCTTGCATGACCGCAGTGCGACCGACGATTCCCTCTAGTGGAATGTCAAGCGGCGGCCGTAGGTCACGATCATCGTTCGATCGCATTGCTCGCAACACGGCATGACGAACTTGTTCCAGACTAAAAGGTTTCGTGATGTATTCGAATGCACCGTTGCGGACCGCGTTGACTGCGGTCTGTAAATCTCCATACGCGGTGATGACGATGATGGGGACATTGCCGATCTGCGTACGAAGCTGCTCAATCGCGCTTAAACCATCCAGGCCCGGTAGGCGTACGTCAAGAACGACGACGTCAGGGCGAACGTCCGCGGCCACCTGCAAGGCTGATTCTGCTGACGACACCGTCGTTACGCTGTAGCCTAGAGATTCGCCTAGCTTCGACAATCCCCAACAGATCGACTGTTCGTCATCAACTACCAACAACTGTGACACGCTGGCTCTCCACGTCGAGTGTGGGCAATTCAACTCGAAAGCAAGTTGTACCGCCGTCGCGATCCCATGATACTCGACCACCATGACGTTGGACGACCTGCCGCGCGACGGATAGGCCTAGACCGACACCATCTGGTTTGGCAGTCACGAAAGGTTCAAATAAAGTTTCCGCTACATCGGCGTGGGGGCCCGGCCCTGAATCCATGATCACTAGCTCGACATTTCGTGCATTCATGCGATGCAATCGAACTTCGACGGTGCCGTTCTGGCTCGAGCTCGCTTCGCACGCGACGGCTTCGATGCTATTGAGCAGCAGATTGATCAAGAGTTGCTGAAGTTCCCCTTCGTCGCCCAGTACGCTGATTGTTTGCTCCGGTGGATTCCACGTCAACGTCACATGAACATGGTGTGCGGCTGATCGAATAAGAGGTAGCGTCTCCGCGATCAGTTCGGACAAATCGATCGTTTGGAAGTTCACCTCTGCTACGGGCCGACTGAGTGCCAGGAACCGCTTGATGTGGCTCTCCATCAGTTCAAGCTGCCGTCGTGCCACGGTGAGGCTTTCGGATTGATCGTGCAGCGCGTGCTCGTCGGCCAGAATGTCGACTGCCATACGACATCCGGTGGCTGCGTTCCGCATTTGATGAGCGATGCCGCCTCCGAGTTGTGCGAGCGTACGCTGTCGTTCCGATACGCGAACATTCCGCTCATACTGATCCAACATGGACGCCATCTGGTTGATTGCCACTGCCAGATCCCGGACCTCATCGTGCCGCCGAGGCAGGGGCGTCGGCTGAAATTGACCTTGAGCGATGTGAATGGCCTGTTCCTTCAGGAGGCTCAGCGGCCGGCTGACTCGAGCGGCGATGGCAATCGCCGACATCACGGCCAACACAACCGCGATCAGACCAATCAGGAGCGGCGGCAAGACTGCATCCTTCCATGCCTGACGATAACCGGACTCCGGATAGAAGATGTGCAGCACCTGCTGCTCACCGACGTTGCGCCGCGCAAGTTGCTTGATCGAATGAAAGTAGTTTTCACCATGGATCGCGTGTTGCTGTTGTGAATCGACCTCCAACGGGTCCGTTGCCTGGAGCGTAAGAGCCGGCTCCGACGCCTCGCTCAGACTGGATGCCCGTTTCTCGCCATTTTTCGTCGCCAAAATGAACTCGGCGCCGGATAAACCGCGCAGCTGTCGCAGCACCGTATCTGTCAGGGGAAAGTTCGTTTGTTCTAGCGTGTGAGTGATGCCCTGCAATTGCCGTTCGATTTGTCGGCTTGCACGCTCGGCCGCCAGGTAAGCATTTAGCGCGCTAACGCTGATGAGCGCCGTAAAGATGAGTCCCAGCATAGGAAACATGATTTGAAAACGTAGTGGCTGGCGCATATCCGATTCCAACGTCGTAGCCCGTGATCGACAACGCTATTCTAAAAGCGAACCTAGTTGCACACGTCCAAGCTGCGTCTGAGTCAGCGTCAACGAGCATTCTGCAGCCGACGCTTATGAGTGTTACTCGCAAGTATATTCGGCAGGCCGCAGTTGTGCGTGTCGATTCGCCGTTCATCCAACACGCGAACGTGAGGGAAACATTCATCTCTGATTCGAAAAGCTCGCGGACTCTGCCACTCGTGGGTATGTCTGCTTCGACACATGAGCAAGACTCGCTTCGTGCCAACAACGAACTTGAATGGACCAAGTTCGTGTGACAACGTGCAGGCACATCGCATGTCGACAAACGATGATAAGACGAGACTGATACTGTGAGTCTCGCTAGCGTGTTAGCTGGAGCAAACCCGAGATTTGTGACTCTTGTGAGCGGATCGAATCAACTCGTCAGAGGGTGCTGAGGCACGAGTTCCATACCTTAAAGTGTGGTACTAATCCCATGAAGGGTGGGTTGTAGGTGTCCAGTTGGAGTGCGGAGTCACAACTTCGCGTCACGGTAGGCGAAACGGCCAACAGGTTTGTACGCATCAGCAGCATCGCTGTGTTACGTGTTCGA